>DASYUQ010000145.1 GCA_036001065.1 Candidatus Methylomirabilota bacterium | reverse complement strand
ATTGGCCCCCTAGGGGAGCCGATCCCGGCCCGGGCCCGACGAGCCCGAGTCCGGTAAGGGGACAATCGTCGTCTGGGATCACCACCGATGGGGCGAGGTGCCTGGCTACTTCGAGACGCTGAACGTCGCCTACCACGCGCTCTTCACGCGTGGCAGACTGGAGCAGGAGCTTCTTTTTTCTCGACGGGAGATAGGTTGGTCGACCAACTAAGGAGGAGACGATGAAGAAGTTCACGAGAACCGCCGCCGCACTGGCCGCAACGCTGGCCCTCACCGGCACAGTATGGGCCGCAACGATCACGCAGCCGAAGCCGCCGCCGCACGGCCCGGTGATCGTCCGCCCGGCCCCGCATCCGCCGGTGGTCGTCCCAGCCCCCCGGCCCCGCCGATGAAACCACGAGGCTTTGCGACGATGACACCTGGCCAGCGCCGGGCGATCGCGCGGGCTGGTGGTCGCGCATCGCAAGCCAGCGGCGCCGGCCACCGGTTCACTTCAATCGAGGCGCGGGAAGCTGGACGGAAGAGGAGAAGACGATGAAGCGAGTGATCGTCCTGACCGGATGCCTTGCTGTCGCTGTTCTTGCCGGCGGTGGCTGTAGCAGTGCCTGGATCGAACGCCACGACCGCGCGGCGTGGGACGAACTCGGCGGGGCCGGAGCCTATGACCGCTTCCATCCGCTCGGGAAGAGCGCGATCGGATGCTGCCCAGCGCCAGCGCGACGAGGCCCAGCTCCAGCGTGATCGAGAGGGCGTCGGACGCTCGGATGGCGAAGTTCGACGACGCGCTGGCGGATCTCGAAAAGCTCAGAGCCCTTGGCGAGCAGCTCCGCCAAGCCTACCTCGCCTCTCCGTCCACCGACGATGCGCTCCGGGACGCGCTGGAGACGCGCGACGTGCTCTTTGGCATGACCAAGGTGCAGGTCATGGCGTCGCTCGGGCAGGTTCCGGCAGACCAACTGGCGGAGTCGACTGTGGGCGGGACTGAGATCGTCGTGTGGCTCTACTGTTTCGGCCTCGAGCGAGAAGCGCTATGGGGCTGCCCGCATGACAGGACGGTCGCCCGCCTCTACCTCCGCTTCCTCAACGACCTCCTCGTCGGCACGACGGAGGTCCACTGACGATTGCCGGATCGGGTGGCTGCCCACACGGCGGATTGCCCCGATAGTCGACGCTCACGCGGCCGGGGAGCACGGCGGTCACGGTGCCCTGGTGCCGCCGACCGCAGAGGCACAGGTCGAACACGACGGGGCTCCCGACGCCGCTCGACGGCCGCTGCCGGGCCATGCAGCGGGCGACCATGGCGATGGCGCTCACCCGTCGTCGCCGCCCTTGGGCGGGCCCGCGGTCGCCACCGCCCAGGCGGCGAGTACCGCCCACAACCCCATCCCGATCCAGAACCACATCATTTGATCGCGCACGCCCCGACGTCCGATCCACGAGCGGCGGCGATGGCCGTGCAGTTCTCCTCGTAGCAATCGACGAGCTGCTGCAGCCAGGCGCGGAACGCAGGCGTGATCAGGAGGTCGGGGATCGCCGGCCTGGCCGCCGTCACGGTGCACAGCGGGAGGTTCGGCATGGCGACGGGCCGCGCGCAACCGGCGAGGGCGACCACGAGGACCAACGCCATCCGAGCCGTCATGATGCACGCCGTCCCGGATCAGTGCTCGCTGGCGGCGCCGGAGGAGGTGCCGGTAAATTCACGCGCCCCGAGGGTGGCTCGCCTGCTCGGAGCCACTCATCGTCCACCATCGGGTGCTCCCGGCGAACCTTCTCTACCGCCTCCTGGACGGCCCGCTCCTGGCTCCTGGCGACCTCCAGGTCGGCCGCCCGCTGTTGCTCCCTCCCGGCTTTCTCTGCGGCCCACCGCGCCATCAGAGGCTCCCAGAGGCCCCTGACGAGGCCCTGCACGATGGCGGTAAGCCATCCCCACATGTTCTACTTCCCGGCTGCCGCCCGCGCCAGTTCGCACGGCCCGCCGGGGTACCGCGCGAGCAGCTCGTTCCGCGAGAGCGTCTCTGGCTTCGGCGCGTACAGCGTCGCCACATCGCCCTCGAGCCGGACGAGCAATCGTCCATCCGGTAAGGTCAGCGTGAAGATCGGGCCGTCGGGCGATTCGGTCGCCCTGACGACGAAGACCCCACCGTCGGAGCACGGAACCACCCGAGACTGACCCGCACCAGATCCGGCGAGGAGCAGACCAGCGAGCGCGAGTGAGAGCATTCGTTCCTCCTTTACTTCCCGACCGCGAAGTCCCTCAACGAGCTGGCCGACGCGCCGGCGCCGAGCCCGCCGATGATCCAGGCGAGCAGCGTCGGGATACTGTGGATCTGCCCGGTCGCCGCGGCGCCGAGGACGGCCGTCACGAGCCCGATGATCGGCGGCGCCCATCCCTTGCTCTG
>DASYUQ010000144.1 GCA_036001065.1 Candidatus Methylomirabilota bacterium | reverse complement strand
ATTGGCCCCCTAGGGGAGCCGATCCCGGCCCGGGCCCGACGAGCCCGAGTCCGGTAAGGGGACAATCGTCGTCTGGGATCACCACCGATGGGGCGAGGTGCCTGGCTACTTCGAGACGCTGAACGTCGCCTACCACGCGCTGTTCACGCGTGGCAGACTGGAGCAGAAGCTCCTTTTTTCTCGACGGGAGATAGATTGGTCGACCAACTAAGGAGGAGGCGATGAAGCGCGCGATTGTCCTGCTCGGTGTACTGTCGTCGCTTGCGGCCGGATTCGCCTCAGCGAGCGCCGCAGACAGTCGGGCCTATTGCCAGCAAATCTCAGGCGGCAGCTATCGCAGCGAAGCCTACTGCCTCGAACGCGAGGCCGAAGCCTATGCCGCGTTCTCTGCCCGGCGCTATGTGGAGCAGAGGATCCTCGATTATTGCAACCAATTGAGCGGCGGCAGCTGGAGGAGCCTGGAGTATTGCATCACGCGGGAAGAGGAAGCCCGGGCGCGCCTGGGAAGGTGAAGATCGCTCTGGGGCTAGAATCCTCCGACCATGGATAGGCAGGAAATTGCAGCCGCCATTATGGCCATCATGGAGTCCGCCAATCCGGAGTGCCCTTATTGCGACATGCCGATCTGCCTCGCGGTAGCGGAGATCGGAGAGCATCTGTGCAACTGCCTCGGATGGGCAGCGCGCGCGCTGGAGGCTTACGAAGGGCAAGTCGAGCGGCTCGAACGGCATCTCGGATTGCGGCCATGAATCGAGACCAGTGGGCTCATCTACGATCTTCTCTCGGCTGCCTACACGGCGGATCGCCGTGGTAGTCGATACGTACGCGGTCGGGGAACACGGCGGTCACGGTGCCCTGGTGCCGCCGACCGCAGAGGCACAGGTCGAACACGACGGGGCTCCCGACGCCGCTCGACGGCCGCTGCCGGGCCATGCAGCAGGCGACCATGGCGATGACGCTCACCCGTCGTCGCCGCCCTTGGGCGGGCCCGCGGTCGCCACCGCCCAGGCAGCGAGGATCACCCACAGCGCCACCCCGAGCCAGAACCACTTCACGGCACGGCCTGGCAGTCTCCCGGCGACCCGCCCAGGGCCAGGCACGCGGCCTTGAGCTCCCGGACCAGCGCGCGCAGATCATCCCGCAGCATCACCACGCATGTCGTCTCAGCTTCCTCGAGGTGGCACGTCAGCTCCCGGGGCGTGGCCTGGAGGACCGGGAGGGTCACCCGGTAGGATGAGAGTCCCGCCGGCGTCGCGCAACCTTGCGCCACCGTCAGCGTGACCAGCAGCATCAGCCTTCCAGGCCAGCGCACGCCCAGCCAGCTCGGATGCGGCGAGCAGCATCCGGCCGCGCTCGGCCTCCCGGATGTCCGCCCGCTGGCTGTACCACGTGAGGACCGCGACGGCGAGCTTGGCCAGGACCTCGGCGACGATCGCGCCCACCGCATCACTTCCCGCTCGTGGCGGCCCGCGCCAGCTCGCACGGCCCGCCGGGGTACCGCGCGAGCAGCTCGTTCCGCGAGAGCGTCTCGGGCTTCGGCGCGTAGAGCGTCGCCGAGTCGCCGTCGAGCGTGACGAGCAATCGTCCATCCGGTAAGGTCAGCGTGAAGATCGGGCCGTCGGGCGATTCGGTCGCCCTGATGACGAAGACCCCGCCGTCGGAGCACGGAACCACCCGAGACTGACCCGCACCAGATCCGGCGAGGAGCAGACCAGCGAGCGCGAGTGAGAGCATTCGTTCCTCCTTTACTTCCCGACCGCGAAGTCCCTCAGCGAGCTGGCCGACGCGCCGGCGCCGAGCCCGCCGATGATCCAGGCGAGCAGCGTCGGGATACTGTGGATCTGCCCGGTCGCCGCGGCGCCGAGGACGGCCGTCACGAGCCCGATGATCGGCGGCGCCCATCCCTTGCTCTG
>DASYUQ010000143.1 GCA_036001065.1 Candidatus Methylomirabilota bacterium | reverse complement strand
GAAGCTCACCGGGACGCTCAAGCTGAAGAACACGTCGGCCAATCAGACCGTCCGTCTGGTCGCAGGGAAGATCCAGTACATCGATGCCCAGGGGCAGCCCATCAAGCTGGAGGCGGCGCGGACCGAACCGACCCTCAGGTTTCCCACGTACGGTAACGAGCGCCTCGACCCCGGGCAGGATGCGACCCAGTCCCTGGACGTGGAGTTCCCTGCCGACGCCCTGAAGGCGAAGAAGCTGAAGGAAATCCGCCTCGAGCTCGCGTATATCCCGTCGCCGTATCGGGAGGAGGCGGTCAACTTCACCGTGTCGATCAGCGCGGGCAAGTAATGAGGTCGCCGCGCCGGAGGTGATTGTGAAGGAAGGAGGATGCCTTGTCATTTCACATTTGGATCGTGCCGCTTGTCGCAGTAGCGATCACCCAGGTGGCGGTGATCGCGACGTCTATCTATTTGCATCGGGCCCTCGCCCATCGGGCGCTGCTCGTACACCCCCTCGCGGATGTGTTCTTCCGGATTCTGCTGTGGCTCACCACGGGACAGCGCCGCCGGGAGTGGGTCGCTGTCCATCGCAAACATCACACGTTCACCGACCGGGAGGGTGATCCCCACAGCCCGCGGCTGCTCGGCGTCTGGCGGGTCCAGCTCTTGAACGTCTACTACTACGTGCGCGAAGGGCGGAACCCGGAGACGATCGAGAAGTTTGCGCCTGACATTCCGGAAGACCGACTGGATCGTGCCGTCTTTTCATGGGGCGTGGTCGGTCTCGGTCTCGGCACTGCACTGCTATGCCTCGTCCTCGGCATCGGGGCCGGCCTCCTCGCCGGACTGGCGCACGCGTTGCTCTACGTCTTTGTCTTGGCCCCGCTGATCAACGCCCTTGGCCACTGGCGCGGGACGCAGAACTTCCAGAACACGGCGTATAACTGGCGCGTCCTGGCCTGGGTCACGGGCGGCGAGAGCCTTCACAACAATCATCACGCGCACCCGCGCGCGCCGAAGTTCAGCATGGGGCGTTTCGAGTTCGATCCCTCGTGGCTGGTGATCCGCGCGTTCGCGGCGGTCAAGCTGCTGGTGATCATCGGGCCGTCGGGTCGGGGCTCGTGAACAGGAAGAGTACGTGATGACGCGATGCCGCCCCGACCGAGGCCGCAGCGGCTCCTCTCCCTCGATGCGTTCCGTGGCCTCACGGTGGCGGCGATGGTCCTCGTCAACAATCCCGGCACCTGGCGCGCTGTCCATCCGCCGCTTCGTCACGCGGCGTGGCACGGCTGGACCCTGACCGACGTAATCTTCCCCTTTTTTCTGTTCATTGTCGGCGTGGCGGTGCCCCTGGCCCTCGGACCGAGGGAAGAGGAGTCGGGAGGCCGGTGGGTGATGGGCAGGGTGCTGTGGCGATCCGTCGTGATCTTCGGCCTCGGGATCGTGCTCAACGGTTTCCCGGGGTTTCATTGGGCGACGTTGCGGATCCCGGGCGTGCTTCAGCGGATTGCCGTGTGCTACCTCGTGGCAGCGGTGCTCTTCCTGGCGACGAGCTGGAGAGTGAACGCCCTCATCGCCTCGACACTCCTGCTTGGCTACTGGGTCGTGACGAGCGTCGTCCCGGTTCCCGGCTACGGCGCGGGCGACCTGAGCAAGGAAGGAAACCTGGCGGCCTACCTCGATCGAACCCTCCTCGGACCCCACCTCTGGCAGGCCACAGGGGTCTATGACCCGGAGGGGATGCTGAGCACCGCGCCGGCCCTGGCCACGGTGCTCTTCGGTGTCCTGACCGGGTACTGGCTTCGCAGTGGGCGGACGCCGCGCGCAATCGCCGCCGGTCTCGCCCTGGCCGGGTTCGTCGGCCTCGGCCTCGGGCAGCTCTGGGGCCAGTGGTTCCCGGTGAACAAGGCCCTGTGGACGAGCTCCTACGCGCTGCTGATGGTGGGCCTGGCGCTGCTTGCCCTGGCCGCCTGTTACTGGCTCATCGAGGTCCAGGGCTACCGGCGATGGGCGGTCCCTTTCGTCGTCCTCGGCGTGAACGCCC
Organism: Candidatus Methylomirabilota bacterium; assembly: GCA_036001065.1. Taxonomy (NCBI): domain Bacteria; phylum Methylomirabilota (SeqCode); species Candidatus Methylomirabilota bacterium. The sequence goes on along the minus strand of DASYUQ010000143.1, from coordinate 35,229 downwards.
TGGCCCTCTACTTCCTGTCGAGCTTGGTGGCCAGTCTCTTCATACTCATTCGGGTAGGGCTGGATGGCCCCAGCCTTCAGGCGTGGCTCTTCGACCGTGTCTTCGCGCCCTGGGCCATGCCCGTCAACGCGTCGCTCGCGTACGCTCTCGCCTATGTCCTCGTCTGGTGGGGGGCGATGTGGGTGCTGTACCGGCGTGATATTCGCCTTCGCGTCTGAGTCCCCGGAGACCCCGAGCGGCGCCGGTCTGACGTGATTGACTCTCGCGGCCCGCAGTAGTATACAGCCGCCTACGGAACGCGATGCGCATCGGCTTCCATCTCACGCCGTTCTGGAGTCCGACCGACCGCCCTCCGACCCAGATCATCGACGAGGTGATCGAGGTCGTGGGCGCGGCGTCCCGGCTGGGCTACGCCTGGGTCTCGATCGGTCACCACCTCCTGTCCCATCCCACGGTCTGGCCGCAGCCCTTCCCGACGCTGGCCCGGCTGGCGCCGGAGACGGGCCGGATGCGGCTCAAGACCTCGATGCTGCTGCTGCCGCTCGTGGCCGCGGTCGACGCCGCCGAAAACATCGCGACGCTCGACCACATCACCCACGGCCGCCTGGATGTCGGCGTCTCCATCGGCTACCGCGAGAAGGAGCTCGAGACCGTCGGGCTTTCACGCGGTGACCGCGTGCCCAAGCTCGAGGAGTCCCTGGCGCTGATGAAGCGGCTCTGGGCGGGCGAGGAGGTGACGTTCCAGGGCCGTTACACGCGGGTGACCGCGGGGCGGATGGGCTTCAGGCCCTACCAGCAGCCCCACCCACCGCTCGAAATGGGGGCCCAGAGCGTCGGCGCCACCCGCAGGGCGGCGCGCTTGACCGACGGAGTCCTCTTCGGCCCCCAGATGGCCTGGGACGCGGTGGCCAAGCTCGCGGTCGTGTTCAGCGAAGCGCGCCAGGAAGCGGGCCAGACGCCGGGGACGGTCGGCGCCTCGCGGGCCCTCATCGTCGGCGCCAGCCGCGAGGCGGCCGCGGCGGCGGCGCGGCCCTACCTCGAGAAGACGTTCGCGATGTACCGGGCCTGGGAGATGCAAGAGTCGACGATGATGGAGCTCCAGCTCAGCTTCGACGTGCCGCTCGAGAGCTGGACGGTCTGCGGCTCGCCGGCCGACTGCGTCGAAACCATCGCGCGGGCCCGGGCGACAGGGCTCGACCACATCGGGTTCACGATCTACAGCCTGCCGCGCGAGACCAAGGCGCGCATCGAGTACCTCCAGATGATCGCGGAAGAGATCCTGCGCCCGGCCGGCGCCCTGGCGACGTGAGCCCCGCCGCCCCGAGCTGCCTCATCCGCAACATCGGCGCCCTCGCGACGGGGGACTGTGCGCGGCCCCTCCGCCGCGCCGACTCTATCTATCTCGAGGGCGGCCTGATCCGCGAGATCGGCTCGGGCATCACCCGCGCGGCCGACATCGCCATCGATGCTCATGGGATCACCGCGGTGCCGGGGCTGATCGACTCGCACTCGCATCCGACGTTCGGCGACTTCACGCCGGCCCAGAACGCGCTCGGCTGGATCACCCACTACATGCACGGCGGCGTGACGGCGTTGATCTCCGCCGGCGAGCTGCATCTGCCGGGTCTGCCCACGCCCCCCGACGCCCGCACCGCGATGGCGCTCGCCCACCTCGCCAAGCGCTGCTGGGACAATCTGCGCCCCTCCGGCGTGAGGGTCTACGCCGGCACCCTCCTGCTCGTGCCCGGCCTCACCGAGAGCGACTTCGTCGATCTTCAAGCGGTGGGGATCCGGCTGGTCAAGTTCATCTTCTACGACTACGGCCTGCTGCCCAACGGCGAGGCCGAGCGCTACGTGGCGTGGGCGCGCAAGCGCGGGATCAAGGTCAAGATCCATTCCGGCGGCGTCTCGCGCTCGGGCGTGAGCCAGGTCGCCGGCATCGACATCGTGAAGCGGTTGAAACCCGACATCATCGGCCACGCCACCGGCGGGCCGATCCCGATGCCCGAGAAGGAGGTCGAGCGTCTCGTGGCCGAGACCGAATGCGCGCTGGAGATCTGCAGCTCCGGCAATCCACGCATGGTTCTGACGCTCGTGCGGGTGGCAGGCGCCAGCGGCGCCTTCGATCGCGTACTCATCGGAACCGACACCCCCGGCGGCACCGGCGTGCTGCCGCGGGGTATGCTCCGCGAGATCGCCTATGTCTCTTCCGTGGCCGGGGTGCCGCCCGAGACTGCCATCGCCATGGCCACCGGCAACGTCGCCCGGGCCCACGGCCTGCCTCAGGGGATCCTGGAGGAAGGTCGGCCCGCCGACATCGTGCTGCTCGATCGGATCAAGGGCTCGGTCGCCAGCGACGCGCTCGATTCGTTCGGCAAGGGCGACCTGCCGGGCATCTCCGCCGTGCTGATCGATGGCCACCTGAGGGTCGCCGGTCGCAGCGAGCAGACGCCGCCGCCGGAGCGTCCGGTGACGATCACGGGAGGCCGCGTGTGAGCCGCCTCTCGTTCGGCGTCGGCCTCTTTCCGACCGATCCGCTGCCGACCATGGTCCACCTCGCGAAGGTCTCCGAGACGCTCGGCTTCAGCCACGTCTGGGTCGGCGATTCGCACCTGATCTGGCGTGAGGCCTACGTGAACCTCGCCGCCGCCGCGCTCAGCACGTCGAGGGTCGTGCTCGGCACCGGCGTGACCAACGTCCTCACCCGCGATCCGTCCGTCGTCGCCAGCGCGTTCGCGACGCTCCAGGAGGCGTACCCCGGCCGGCTGATCCTGGGCCTCGGGCTCGGCGACAGCGCGGTCGAGACGATGGGCAGGAAGCAGGCGCGCCTCGCCGATTTCGAGCTGGCCGTCCGCCGGATGCGGGAGCTGATGGCCGGCCAGGACGTCCGCATCGACACGGGGACGATCCGGCTCAAGCACGGCCCTCGCGAGCGCGTCCCGATCTACTTGGCGGCGAGCGGGCCGAAGATGCTCGAGCTGGCCGGGCGGATCGCCGACGGGGTGATCGTCCTCGTCGGCGTCGATCCGCCCAGGGTGCGACAGGCGATCGAGACGATCGGCGCCGGGGCGCGGGCCGCCGGGCGCGCGCTCGACGACATCGACCTCGTGCTCTGGGTCCCCTGCGCGGTGGCCGATGCCGGCGCGCGGGAGGTGGTGAAGGCCCACGTGGCCCGCGTGGTCGTGCATCCGTTGCCCTACACGCTCGCCCCGGACGAGCAGAAGGTCGTCGACGAGATCCGGCGCGCCTACAACTACTATCAGCACATGGATCCCGGGGCGAGCCAGGCGATGGTCGTCCCCGACTGGCTCGTCGACAAGTTCGCGGTGGCGGGAACGCCGGCGGAAATTCACGCCGGGGTGGAGCGTCTCCGCGAGAGCGGCATCAGGCAGATCGCGATCATCCCCTACGGCGCCGGCGGCGGGGATCGCGAGGCGACGCTTCGCCGCTTCGCCTCGGCGGTGATGGGGGCGTGAGCGCTCCCGTGTCAAGCCAAGAGTCGCGCGCGCTTCCTCAAGCGCCGGCTTCGCCGGCGCAACCCGTTGGGGCCCCCTCCGACTTATGAGCGATTCCGGCCGCGTCGAGGGCCGCTCACTGATCGGCCGGTCGCTCGAGCGCCAGGACGCGCGGGACAAGGTCACCGGCCGCACGCGCTACACCGTCGATCTCAGGATCCCCGGGATGGTCGAGGGCAAGGTGCTCCGGAGTCCGTATCCTCACGCGCGGATCCTGGGAATCGACACCAGGCAGGCCGAGCGGCTCCCCGGCGTGATCGCGGTCATCACGGGCGCCGACCTCACCGACATCGATCCCTACTTCGGCCAGGCGGTGAGGGACCAGCCGCTGCTGGCCATCGAGCGCGTCCGCTTCGCGGGGGAGCCCGTCGCCGCGGTGGCGGCGGTCGATGCGCTGACCGCCGAAGAAGCGGCGCGGCGCATCGTCGTGGACTACGAGCCCCTGCCGGTGGTGCGGAACGTCGCCGAAGCGCTGGCAGCCGGCGCCCCCCAGCTCCACGTGGATCGGCCGCGCTCGACGCTCTTCCCCGACGTCCAGGACATCAAGCCCGACGTCACGCGCAACATCTGCCACCACTTCAACTATCGCCGCGGGGACCCTGACGACGCGTTTCGCCAGGCGGATTTCGTCTTCGACGATACGTTCACGTTGCCGAGCGTCCACCACTTTCCCCTCGAGCCGCTCGGCGCGATCGCCCACCACCAGGGGAGCGACCTGACGGTCTGGACGGGCACGCAGTACCCGTTCGCGATGCGGCAGTCGCTGGCGGAGATGTTCGGTTTGCCGCAAAGCCGCGTGAGGATCATCGTCCCCTACGTGGGCGGCGCGTTCGGGAGCCGGGAGCTGATCCCGGCGGCGCCGATCGCCGCCGCGCTCTCGCGGAAGGCCGGCGGGCCCGTGCGGGTCGTCTTCTCGTCGGAGGACACGGCGCGGACGGTGGTGAGGAACGGCGGCCGCGTGAGGATCCAGACCGCGGTGGGGAAGGACGGCACCATCGTGGGCCGCCGCGCGGAGATCCACCTCGACACCGGCGCCTACACCGACCAGGGCTCGCGCGTCTCGAAGAAGGCCGGCTACCGGATCATCGGCCCCTATCGCATTTCCCACGTCGAGGTGAACTCCTACGCGGTGTTCACCAACACGGTCTCGGCCGGCTCCTATCGCGGTTTCGGCACCCCGGAGGTCTGCTGGGCCTACGAGTCGCAGATGGACATCATCGCCGCGAAGGTCGGTATGGACCCGTTCGCACTGCGGATGAAAAATCTGCTCAAGCGCGATGAGGAGTATGCGCCGGGTGATCGGCCGATCGACAGCGATATGGATCAGGCGCTGGACATCCTCGCCAAGGAGGTCGGATGGCGCGAGGCGCGCGCGCCGGGTGAGGGCGTGGGCCTGGCCTGCGCGATCAAGGACGGCGGGGGGACGCGGACGTCGTCCACGGCGATCGTGAGGCTCCATCAGGACGGGAGCGCCACCGTGCTCGCCAGCTCGGCCGAGATCGGCCAGGGCGTGCAGAGCGTGCTCGGCCAGATCGCCGCCGCCGAGCTCGGGATCGACCCGTCCCGCGTGATCGTCACCGCGCCCGACACCGGCGTCACGCCCTTCGACCAGCGCACCAACGCCAGCCGCGCGACGTCGCTGCTGGGCCACGCCGTGCAGGAGGCGGCTCAGCGCGTGGCCGACCAGGTCCGGGCCATCGCCTCCGAGGCGCTCGACGTGAGCCCCGCCCAGTGCCGGCTCGAGGGCGGAGGCGTCAGCGCGGGCGGCCGGCGGCTCGGATTCGGTGAGGTCATCCAGCGCTTCTTCCGCGACGCGGGCGGGGAGCTGATCGGTCACGGCTATCAGCGCCCGGCCACCGGGCTCAACGCGCTCGGCGCGACCGCCAGCTTCTGGGAGATCGGGCTCGGGGCGGCGCGGGTGTCGGTCGACCGCGAGACGGGGGCCATCGCGGTCCATCGCTATGTCTCGCTCTCCGACCCGGGACGCGCCATCAACCCGGCCGGCGTCGAGGGGCAGGACCTCGGCGGCGCCATGCAGGGCCTCGGCCCCGCGCTCTTCGAGGGGCTGGTCTACGACGACGGCCAGCTCGTGAACGGCAACATGATCGACTACCGGCTCCCGCTCTTTTCGGATCTGCCGGAGGCGTTCGATGCGGTGATCGTGGAGGGCGGGGGAGGCCCGGGCCCTCACGGCGCCAAGGGCGTCGCCGAGGGCAGCATCATCCCGGTCGCGCCGGCCATCGCCAACGCCCTCTTCGCCGCCACCGGCGCCCGCGTGAAGGATCTCCCGCTCACCCCCGAGCGCGTCTGGCGCGCGCTCCGCGACGCCGGCGCGGCGTAGCCCAAATGAGGAGGGGTCCATGAAGAACGTGTGCGCGGCGGCGCTGGTGCTCATCGCGGCCTTGCTCGGAAGCGGCGTGGCGTCGGCCCAGGCGCTCAAGATCAAGGTGGGCCGCACCACGGGCGCCAGCGGCTTCCACATCCCGACCTACGTGGCCATGGACCGCGGGCTCTTCAAGGCCGAGGGGCTCGACGCGGAGTTCGTGAGCATGACGGGCGGCGAGATCGTCCGGGCCACCATCGCCAAGGAGATCGACTTCGCCCCGATCCCGGGCGGCAGCACCGAGGCGATGCTCAAAGGGGCTCCCCTCGTCTTCGTGGTGGGTGAGTCGCTGGTGTCCCAGTGGACGCTCACCACGACGGCCGACATCCGGAAGGTCGAGGATCTGCGGGGCAAGACCCTGGGATTAGGCCGTCCCGGGTCGGCGGACTACAGCGAGCTGGTCGTCGTCCTCAGCAAGTTCTTCAAGATGGAGGCCGGGAAGGACTACAAGGTCATCAACTTCCGCGGCGAGCCGGAGCGGATCGCCGCGATCATTGCCGGCTCGATCCAGGGCGCGGGACTCTCGTTCCCCCACGCGGCTCGGGCCGAGGCCGAGGGCCTCAAGATCCTGGTGCGGGCGGGGGACCACCTGCCGCGGCTGGGCGGCACCATCAGCACCCACCGGGACAACGTCCGCGACCGGCGCGACGTCATGAAGCGCTTCATCCGGGCCGTGGCCAGGGCTGCCGACTACATCCGCACCGAGAGGGTGGGGACCGTGGAGATCATCCAGAAGTACTTCCAGATCCAGGACGCGCGCGTCGCCGAGAACCTCTACAACCAGCTGCAGGACAAGTTCGCGCCGCAGATCCCCAAGGATCTTTTCCGGCAGCTCTTCGACTCGGTCGCCACGCCCGAGCTCGGCTGGCCCAAGGACAAGCCGTTGCCCGACGTCGAGCAGTTCGTGGCCCGCGACCTCCTGCAGGAGGTGCTGCGGGAGATGGGCAAGCCCCTGAACTAGGGATGAGCTTCTTGACCAGCGCGCCCATCCGCCTGACCTACGCCGGCGGCCTGTACGACCGCACCGCGCCCCTGGCCACGGGCGAAGTGCGTCCGGAAGGCATCGAGCTGAACTACATCCCCGTGGTGCCCCCGGAGGCGTTCTGGCGCCAGGGTTCCTCCAGGACATCAAGCCTTAGCAAGGGAGCTCGGGAAGGAGGACAGCATGACTCATGAGATCCACATCGAAGACGTCGAATATGTCCGCCACGGGGACACGCCCCTGCTGGCTCGTCTCTTCAAGCCGCGGGGCACCGGGCCGTTCCCGCTCATCGTCGAGGTGCATGGCGGCGCGTGGTGCCGGAAGGACCGTCTGGACGACACCCCACTCAACGAACCACTGGCGAAAAGCGGCGTGGTGGTGGCGGCGCTGGATTTCCGCATGCCGCCCGAGGCGCCGTACCCGGCCTCGCTGGTGGACATCAATTACGCGATCCGCTGGCTCAAGACCCGGGCCGCGGAGCTGGGCACTCGCCCCGACCGGATGGGGCTCATGGGCACCTCGAGCGGCGCCCACCAGGCCATGCTGGCCGCGATGAGGCCGCGCGATCCGCGATACTCGGTGGTTCCGCTGCCCGCTGGCGCGGCGGCTGTCGATGCCAGCGTGCGCTGCGCCGTCCTGTGCTGGCCGGTCATCGATCCGCTGGCGCGCTATCGTTATGCCAAGAAGCTCCGCGAGGGCGGCAAACCGTACCCGGATGTCATAGACCGCGTCCTGCCGGATCACGACCAATACTGGCAGACCGAAGAGGCGATGGCCGAGGGCAACCCGGTGCTCGCCCTCGAGCGCGGCGAGCGGGTCGAGCTGCCCCCCGTGCTGTACATCCAAGCCACCCGCGACGTCGCGCATCCCCGCGCCGACCTCGACCGCTTCCTCGCCTATTACCGCAAGGCGGGAGGCCAGCTCGAGCTGGAGCTGTACGAGGCGGAGGGCGAAGGGTTCGCCAAGAAGGATTCGCCTACCGCGGAGCAGGCGAGGAAGCGGATCATCGAGTTCGTCCACAAGCAGCTCGGGTGAGCAGGGACGCTCATGGCGCTCACCGCTCTGATGCAGGGGCCGCTGCCCGTGACCGCGCCGCTGGTCCTGAATCCGCTGATGGCCAGGATGGCCGAGGCCGCCGGCTTCTCGGCCGGCTATCTCGGCGGCGGCGCGACGGGCTACCAGAAGGTCTCGCTCGAGGCCAATCTGAACCTGACCGAGATGTGCCAGGCGGCCATCGAGATCCACGCCGTCTCGTCGCTCCCGCTCATTCTCGACGGCGCCTGCGGCTACGGCGACCCGATGCACATGCACCGGACGATCGGCATGAGCGAGGCGGCCGGCTTCGCGGCGATCGAGATCGAGGACCAGCTCGTGCCGAAGCGGGCACATCATCACATCGGGATTGAGCACATGATCCCCATGGAGCTGATGGCGGCCAAGGTCAAGGAGGCCGTGGCGGCCCGCCGCCGCCACGACTTTGTCATCATCGCGCGCACCAATGCGATGCGGGCCAGCACCCTGGACGACGCTCTCCGCCGCGGCGAAGCCTACCGAAAGGCCGGGGCCGACGTCTTGCTCCTCTCGATGGCCCACAAGCCGGAGCAGCTGCGCGCCATCGCCGAGCGGCTCGGCGGGCCGCTGATGTATCTCACGTCACGCGGCGGACTGGCCGGCCTGGGCATGACGCTTCGGGATCTCGGCGGCCTCGGTTATAAGATCGTCGCCGACCCGCAGACGCCGTTGCTGGCGGCGTATGCGGCATGGAAGAAGGTCTACCAGGACCTCGCCGACGGGTTCGGCGCCCAGCACACGACGAAGCCGGAGTGGGGCCCGATCGAAAGAGACATGCTGGCCACGATCGAGCTCGAGAAGCTGCTGGCGGTCGAGCGCGCGACCGTGGAGAAGCCGACGACATGAATGCGAGCGCCCTGGCCGGCGGCCGTGGGTAATCACGAGCGGCTGCTCATCGCCGAGGACGATCCGCCGCTCCGGCTCGTCGGGCTGGCGCTCGGTGCCCCGCTCGATGCGCGGATGCGGACTGACCGAGGAGGCCTGCGCTTGACTCCCCGGCCCAGCCCGATATAGTTCCGGCCAACCCCCACCCGAGGGGCGACCGACAACCGCCGTCACCGCTGCCAGGAGGATGCCATGAAAGACGGCCTCCGGTTCGTCGACTCCGACATGCACATCATGGAACCGCCCGACCTCTTCGAGCGCTATCTGGACCCGACATTCAAGGACCGCGTCAGCGTGCCGGTGGGAGCCGACGGCCACCCGACCCGGGGCTGGGCCGCCGGCTTGGTCGTCGTGGACGGGGTGCCCATCTCGGACGCCGACCTGCAGCAGTACCGGAAGCGGCACCGTTCCGGCCCCACGCAGAGCAGTCAGCCGCTCTCGGGATCACGGATCTTCGACACGGGCCGGCTGGACTTTGCCATCGAGCGCGACTACAACCCCGAAGCCCAGGTGATGGGCATGGAGATGGAAGGGGTCGACATCGCGGTGCTCTACCCCACCAACGGCCTCGCCCTCCTCGGCCGCAACAACATGGACCCCCGGCTCTCGCTGGCCCTCTGCCAGGCTTACAACAACTGGATCCACGACTTCTGCCAGTACAGCCCCGATCGCCTGAAGTTCGTGGCGATGCTGCCCGTGCACGACGCTCACCTGGCCTGTCGGGAGCTGGTGAGGTGCGTGAGGGAGCTCGGCGCCGTCGGGTCGTTCATCCGGCCGAATCTGGTGAACGGCCGCTACTGGCACTCGAACTACTGGGAGCCTCTCTACCGCCTGCACGAAGAGCTGAACGTGACCTGGGGATTCCACGAGGGCGTGAGCGCCGTGTACTCCCGCATGATCGAGCTGTACGGCGAGAACCGGTTCTATCGCCACGTGGCCAGCCACTGGATCGAGATGCAGCAGGCGCTCATCGCCATGATCATCGGCGGCGTGTTCGAGTTCCACCCCAAGCTCCGGGTGGGATTCCTCGAAGCCCAGAACTCCTGGGTACCCGGTATCCTGACCCGCATCGAGTGGGACTACCCCCAGTACCGGGACTCCCACGCTCCCTATCTCAGCCTCACCCCGCGGGAGTACTTCCGGCGCAACTGCTGGGCCGCGGTCGAGGGCAGCGAGCCCGAGATCGAAGCCACGGCCGGGCTGATCGGCGCCGATCGGATGTGCGTCTCCACGGACTACCCGCACTTCGACTCCAACTTCCCCCACGTGGCGGAGAACTTGTTGAAGAACGTCCCGCGCCAGGTCGCGGCCCAGATCCTGATGGGGGGCGCCCATCTCTACGGCTTCACGGAGGCTGACTTTCAGAAGGCCGCCGCCGCCGCGGCGGCCGGGAGGCCGAGCGCCGTGCCCTCTGGAGGGTGAGGCGGCGGTTCGCTACCGCGTTGGTGTTCGCTGGATGTAGATCACGGCACCGCGAACGTCCTCGGAATATTGCTTCGCGACGTCGCCGATACCGTCCGCGATCGTCTTGACCTCGTCTCCAGGGAAGCTGGACGGAATCAGCATAATGCCGGCGTGCTCGGTATTCGTGGCGACCGCTTCGTGAGCAAGAGCGAGGAAATCGACTCTCCGGTGGCATACGCGAGCTGAGCTCGGTCATCCGGCCGATAGATTCTCGTCGAGGTAGACCTTCACCGAGCGGTGACGAAGCGTACCAGCCCGGGATACTGCTTCTCGATCGTTTCGGGTGTCAGGGCAGCGTTCGCGTCGATCTGGCGCTGAATCTCCTCGGGATATCGCCTGTAGTACATGAGCGCCGCCGTAAGCTGGGCTTGCGACAACTGAGCCCACATTTTCGTTTTGAGAGGCGAACGGACCAGACCATAATCGCTTAACACCTGCAAGAAACGCGGCTCTCGGCGGCTCCTCGCTGACGCGGAGGGCACCACCCAGTGGGTGACGCGACATCTTCGAGAGGACAGGACTCCGCAGGAGGGGGTGTCTCACGAAGCATCCAAGTAAGGTGCCGAAGGGCCAACCGGTTCCCGCCACCACCGTGGCGATAAAGCTTCAACGTCCTATCGGTTCGCCGGGGTCGTCCGGGATGCCAATCAGAACCGGGGAAACGTCACCGCGGCTAGATCGGCCAGGACGTGTCACACGAAGCGGCCGCGTGCGGTAATAAAAAGATTGACTTGCCGGGAACGGGACGTAGATTGGGAGACTCCGGGGGGGGGGGTCGAGGCGTGTTCTACCCTCCCCGTAACGAAGCGTTGCGCAGGAGGAGAGCATGAAAAGACTCGCTGTTGCCTCGGTCGTGTCGTTTGCTTCGAGCCTGTTTCTGGTGTCGGGGACCAGCGCCGCCGATATCGACCTGCTTCGGGACTGCTACATGGGCACGGCCCACAGCCTCGTGATCCCGACCATCGAATCGACGGGGATCGAGTTCAGGGTGACCGCCAAGAGCGGGGACCGCTTCGAAGCCGAGCTCGAGAAGATCGGCGGTCACGCCGGAAAGGACATCATCCTCGTCGGTTCCGGCTCGGTCGGCAAGAATGGTCATGTCAGTTTCAACGGCGTCGACAATGTGGATGACAATCTCCACATGACCATCTCCGCTCAGTTGAGCATCCTCGGCGGCTTCATGAACGGAGAGATTCACGTGAATGGCGAGTTCTCGGATGGGTTCGTCGTCGACGGAGAGAGAGCGTTCTTCCAGGTCAGCGGCGAGTGTCATTAGTCCGCGTTGGGGGGGAAGGGGGCCGTCCCCTTCCCCCCTCTGCATCGTCAGCACCCTCCTCCCGGTGTCCCTGTCCCAACTGACAGCCAGTCACCTGCCCCGGCGTCGGCCGGCTCTACCGTTGACGTTCGTGTACTCGATCACCTGCTGGAGCCTGTGAGGCGTCAGTTCCGCCAGGAACGCAGATCGCTCGGCGGCAACGGTCTGAAACCACCCCCGCAGACTGGCCGGCGTGGGAAAGTCCGGTAAATATTTGTAAGCGGAGCCGGCTCAGGCCGCACCCCCCTGCGGCAGGCTGATCACGACCCGACAGCCGCGCTCGCGTCCATCGACCCGCGATCCCGGCTGAGGCGACCTGCGTCGTACTCGCTTGGGATCCCAACCGCGCTTGACTCTCTGCCCCGGATCGCCCTAGGCTCATTGCCATGACACTGACATTCCGTAAGCTTCACCCGCACTTCGTGGCCGAGGTGGGCCCGGTCGATCTACGTCAGGTCTACGATCGCGAGACGCTGGCCCGGATCCGGGCGGGGATGGACGAATACGCCATTCTCGTCTTCCGCGATCAGCCGTTCACCGACGCGGAACAGCTCGCGTTCGCGCAGCGTCTCGACGGCCAGCTGCACGCGAGGACGGGGAGCGCCGTCCTCGGGAAGAGCCGCCTGGGCAACGAAGCCCTCTCCGACATCTCGAACGTCGACGAGCACGGCGAACTTCTGAAGGCCGACGATCGGCGGCGCATGTACGGGCTCGGGAATCGGCTGTGGCACACCGATGCGTCGTTCCAGGATCCGCCGGGACGGTACTCGATGCTCTCGGCGAGGATCGTCCCTCCGGTCGCAGCGGACACGGAGTTCGCCGACATGCGCGCCGCCTACGACGCGCTGCCCGCTCCGATCAAGGCGCAGCTCGAGGGGCTCCACGTCCACCACTCGATCGCGTACTCGCGCCAGACGCTGGGCTTCGAGTTCTCCGAAGACGAGCAAGAGAAGTTGAAAGGCGCGGTGCATCCGCTCGTCCGCACGATCCCGCGCTCCGGCCGCCGGTCGCTCTACGTCGCCTCGCACGCGTCGAGGATCATCGACTGGCCGGTCCCCGAGGGGCGGCTCCTCTTGCGAGATCTGATCGAGCACGCGACCCAGCCGGAGTTCGTCTACCGCCATGCGTGGCGCGTCGGAGACCTCGTGATCTGGGACAACCGGGCCACGATGCATCGCGCGCGGCCGTTCGAGGACGCGACGTATCGCCGCGAGCTCCGTCGCGTGACGACCCTCGATATCGCGGAGCCCGCGCCCGTCGCGAGCGGCTCCTAACCCGCCCAGCGTCCGACCGGTTCTCGAGGATCGCCATCCCGAAGCTCGAGCTCGTGACCGACATCCCCGACAAGGCGATGGTGATCTTCGCCCACCCCGACGACGCCGAGATCGCATCCGGAGGCGTCGTGGCCAGGTGGGTGGCTGCGGGCTGCGAGGTCACGTACGTCCTCTGCACCAACGGCGACGCCGGCACCGCCGACCAGTCGCTGACACCGGCCCAGCTCGCGAAGAAGCGGGCGGACGAGCAACGCGCCGCCGCCGACTTCATGGGCGTGACGCACGTCGTCATGCTCGGCTATCCCGACGGCGGGCTCGAAGACACCCGGGAGTTCCTCGGAGACGTCGTGCGGGCCATCAGAAAATACCGGCCGCACACCGTCTTCGTCCACGACCCCTACCGGATCAAGGGATTCCAGCATCGCGACCACCGCAAGGCGGGCATCGTGACGACGGACGCCGTCTATCCATATGCCCGCGACCATCTGCACTTCGCCGAGCAGATCACGAGGGACGGCCTCCAGCCTTACCGGGTCCGGGAGCTCTGGTACTGGGGCATGGACGAGCCGAACGTCATCGTCGATGTCACCGACTCGATCGACCGGCAGATCGCGGCCCTCGTCCGCCACGAGAGCCAGATGCCCGGCTTCAACGTGCCGGCCGGGGAGACGATCGGCCAGCGGCTGAAGCACCACGCGGCCGAGCTGGCGACGGGCTACGGCTTCCAATACGGCGCGGTGTTCAGGCGCCTGATCGCTCGGCGGTGAGGCCGCGCCCCCAGAGACCTGTCGGAGCAGTTGCCGTTCGAGCGCCGGCTTCGCCGGCGCAATCCGCTGGGGAGGTTCGGAGGGGGCCGCGAGGCCCTCTCCGACTGTGGATCTCGGAGGCGGTCGTAACGTCCGCCCCCTCCGATGTTCTAGAGTCCCTGCCAGTAACGGCGCCCCTGCAGGCGCACGATCTTCCCGAACCCGGGTGCCATGAAGTGTCCGGCCGCCACGAGGATCTCTTCGCGCTCCAGACGGTCCAGCAGGGCTCGTCGTGTCCGGCGGGTCAGCTCCGGATCCATATCGGCGCGCGAGACCCAGTCAGGCTCGTGCACCTGCACCGGGCTGTGCGCCGCGTCGCCGAGCACGAGCGCGCGCTCTCCTCTTGAGGTGATCAGGATACTCATGTGCCCTGGCGTGTGGCCGGGCGTCGGCATCGCGGTCAACTCACGCGTCAGGCTGTGCTCGCCCTGCATCAGCTCGACCAGGCCGAGCTCGGCCAGCGGCCAGACACAGGTGGGGGCGTTGGGAAAGCGGGCCGGCTGAACCTCGGGTTGGTGGCACACCTCCCAGTCTTTGGCGCTCATCCAGTAGCGGGCCTTCGGAAAGGTCGGCACGTACTTCTTCCCTTGGGCCCGGAGGTTCCAGCCGACATGGTCACGGTGCAGGTGCGTCATCACCACCATGTCTATTTCTTCCGGGCGCACGCCATTGGCCCGGAAGTCGTGCAGGAGCTGGCCCCAGGGGACGTCGGGCGTATCGGCGGGCCTGGGACCGAGCCCCGTATCGACGAGGATCGTGCGCCCGTCGGACCGTATCAGGTAAGAGCCGAGATTGAAGCGGACCTTGTGTTCTTCCGTGAGATGGGACTCGTACGGCTGCCACTCGTCGTCCGGAATGGTCGGGAAGAAGTTGCAGAGATCGAATTCGAGCATGCCGTCCGACAACGCCATGATTTCCACGTTGCCGACGCGGATGATGTGACTCGCCATGATGACCTCCGAGGCCTGGCGGTAGCCGCCGACAAGCCGAGTGGATGATCGCACGCTAGGCCGGGTCCAAGGAATGGGATAGTATGCGTCTCCGCGATTCGGGGATCCGTCCAGGGGAGGCCACGATGACGGCAAAAGGGGCCATCCACGGTAAAAAGATCAAGCGGATCGTCGTGCTGTCCGACGGCACGGGTAACAGTGCCGCCAAGGTGTGGCGCACCAACGTCTGGCGGCTGTACCAGGCGCTCGACCTCTCGAACGGCCGGCAGGTCGCGCTGTACGACGATGGCGTGGGCAGCTCGACCTTCAAGCCCCTCGCCATGCTCGGCGGCGCCTTCGGCTGGGGCCTCAAGCGCAACGTCCTCGACCTCTACCGCTTCGTGTGCCGGAACTGGCAGGACGACGCGGAGCTCTACGGCTTCGGCTTCAGCCGCGGCGCCTTCACCATCCGGGTGCTGATGGGCCTCGTCGCCAACGAAGGGTTGGTGCCCGTAGAGTCCGAGGCCCAGCTCCACCGTGACGCGGCTGCGGCCTACCGAAGCTATCGCCGGCGATATACCACGGCGCTCGGCCTGCTCGTCCGCTCCCTGCGCGCCCTCCGCGACCCCGTCATCGACGGGTGGAACCGTCTCCTGCGCCACTCCGCGTACGAGCCGGCGAAGAACCGCCAAGTGCCCGTTATCAAATTCCTGGGCCTGTGGGACTCCGTGGCCGCCTACGGTCTCCCCATCGAGGAGATGACCCGCGGAGTGAGCCTGTGGCTGTGGCCGCTCTCCCTGCCCGACCGCAAGCTTCACGGCAAGGTGGAGCGCGCGCGTCACGCCCTCGCCCTCGACGACGAGCGGACGACCTTTCACCCGGTGCTGTGGACGGAGCGGGGCGAGAAGGTGGTCTCCAACATCGGTAACGAGAGGATCAGCCAGGTGTGGTTCGCCGGCGTGCACTCCAACGTCGGTGGCGGCTATCCCGACGACGGCCTCGCTCACGTGTCCCTGCACTGGATGATGGGCGAGGCCAGGGCATGCGGGCTGGAGTTCAAGAAGGACAGGGAGGCGATCGAGGCGGTGCGGCTGGCGTCAGACGAGGATGGACGCCTGTACGACTCGCGGTACGGACTGGCGGCGTACTACCGCTATTGCCCCCGCAAGCTCGCGGACCTCACCCGCGACAAGTTCTCGAGCGAGCGCAACGACGAGGTGACCATCGACCTCCCGAAGATCCACGAGAGCGTCTTCCATCGGCTGAGGAGGGGCGCGCGCGGCTACGCCCCCGTCGGGCTTCCCGACCGTTACGCGGTGGTCACGGCCGGGGGCGACATCCTCCAGGGCAAGGCCAATCCGTACGAGACCAGCGATGAGGCGGTGAGCCGGGCCCACTTGCAGGAGCGAATCTGGAACCTCGTGTGGTGCCGCCGCCTCGCGTACTTTGCGTCCGTGGCCGCGTCGGCGTACCTGGCGCTGTTTCCCTGGATTCACACGAGTCACCCGCCCCGGGCGAGCGCCTGGAGCTTCCTCGCCGGACCCATCCGCGCCGCCGCCGCCGTGCTGCCCGAGGCCGTGGAGGACTGGGTGGAGACGTTCGCCGCCAACCCCGGGTGGTTCGCGGTGTGGGCGGTCATCGTCGTCGCTCTGATGGTGGCGGGGCGTCGCCTCGAATACCGGATCAGCGACCGGATGCGGAGCCTCTGGCAGGCCAGGACCACGGCGGGCGCGTGGCCCGATGACTGGATCTACCGCCTTCGCACGCACCCCCTGTACCGCCGGCTCTTCCGCACGTGGAAGCGCCACGTGCTGCCGACGTTCTTCGCGGCGGTCATCGTCTTCGCGCTGTTCGCCGGCCTCAGCCGGGTGGCGTTCGCGACTACAAGCTCGCTGGGATTCGTGTGCACGGGCACCGGGACAGCGGCGGTGGCGACGGGCCCCATCCTCAGGGACGGGTTCCGGACGGACGCGTTCTGCTGGGCGAGCGGCGTACGCCTCGAGGCGGGAAGGCGTTACCGCATCAAGATCGAGCCGCTCGTGCCGTGGAAGGACGGCGCGATCGCCGTCCCGCCCGAGCTCACGGGCTTCGGACTCGAGGCGATGACGGCGCCGATGTACCTCGGCCTGCCGTTCCGGCGCTGGATGGGAGAGTCCTGGTTCCGGCCCATCGCGCGCATCGGCTCTCAGGGGAACGACGACTACGCGCTGACTCCGGTCGACACCGGCCCCGGCCCGGCCACGACGCGGGGCCTGGTGAGCCAGATCGGGGCGCGGACGTCCGGCGAGTTGTTCCTCTTCGTCAACGACGCGGTGATCGAGTTACCGGGGCTGCGGACCGTCTTCTACCGCAACAATGCCGGGACGGCCCGCGTGACCGTGGAACCGCTGGCCAGGGGCCCCCGCTAGAGCCGGGCCGGCGTGGATCCGGAGCGGGTTCTCGAGGCCCAGGCGCCTGATCGCGCGGAGGTAGAGATGGCGGTCGAGTTCGGCGTCCTGCTTCCCACTCGCGAGGCGGTCATGTCCGGCCGTCTGAATACCTCTGCTCTTAGCAGCAGCCTCCGGCCATCGTTCGCGGCGGCTCAGCAGCAACCGCCGGAGATGCCCGTCCTCCGGGGCTCGACCAGCTCGACGCGGACATCGTCGGGCGCGCGCAGGAAGGCGATGCGGGGGCCGTTGGGCACCTGGATCGGCCCCTCCAGCAGGCGGGCGCCGAGGGCCTCGAGCCGCGCGATGTCCGCTTCGATATCCTGCGAGTCGAAGCCGAAGTGCTCGAGCCCATGATGGGCGCTCGCGTCGCCGGGGCCGAGCGTCTCGCCCGTGCGCGCCCCCGAGATGTTCACCATCATGCCGCCGTCCTCGCTCTGGCAGCGGACGAAGCGGTCGCCGAAGACGCGGACGTCATCGCTGACGATCTTGAAGCCGAACGCCCTCGAGTACCACTCGGCCGTCTTCCTCGGGTCCGGGGCCTTGAGATGGACGTGGTTGATGCGATAGGCCATGACGCGCTCCTTTCAGTCGAGTATCAGCACGGCCTTGCCGGGGAAGCGCCGGGCCATGAGGTCGTCCGCGACCTGGCCGATCTCCTTCCACGGCCGCTCCAGGCTGATGGGGGGCGCCAGCTGCCCCGCCGCCACGAGGTCGGCGAGCCGCCGGAGGCCTACCGACGCCGGCTCGCTCCCGAGGTCCTTGAAGAGATAGAAGCCGTACAGCGTCGTCCGGCCGGCGAAGAAGAACTGCCGCGCGTCGAACGTGACCTCGGCGGCGGCGGAGACACCGAACGTGACGCACACGCCGCCGCGCTCGAGGGCGGCCAGGGCCGTGCCGAGCGTGCGTCCGCCCACGGACTCGAGGACGAGATCGTACTTGGGTGAGGGCGGAATGTCGTCGCCCACGACCACCTGGTGGGCGCCCCGCTGCCGCAGCGCGGGCGCCTGGTCGGCGCGTCGGGCACTCCCCGTCACGCGAGCGCCGGCCAGCCGCGCGAGCTGCACCGCGAAGTCGCCGACACCGCCCGTCGCGCCGGTGACGAGCACGCGGCGCCCGAGGAGCAGCCCGCCCTTCGCGAGCGCGTGGAGCGCGGTGAGGCCGGCCACGGGAAAGGTCGCGGCCTGGGAGAACGTCACCTTATCGGGCAGCTCGGCCAGCGCGTGCGTGGGCACCGCCACCCGCTGCGCCCACGCCCCTTCGGGCAGGAGCCCGACCACTCGCGCCCCGCCGCGGGGGCCCGAGCCATCGGCGGCAGCACGCTCGACCTCGCCGGCCAGGTCCCAGCCGGGACGCCAGCCGGCGGCGGCCATGCCCGAGCGCCGCACCTCACCGCGGTTGAGCGAGATCGCTCGCACGCGCACCACGGCCTCCCCACGGTCGGGGACGGGCTCCGCCACCGGACGGATGACGAGACGGCCCGGCACTTCCGGATCGACGACGACGGCGCGATTGTCGCTCACACGCACCTCCGAGTCTCACTCCCATCGTTTGAAGATTGCTTTGAGCTCCCGGCTGGGGATGGTGTCGCGCATCCACGTGAACCCGCCCTTGTCCTTCATTTCGCGCGCGCCCTTGAGAAACGCCGCGAGCGCAAGCCGCGACAGCGCCCCCCCGACACTGATGCGCTTGACGCCGGCTTCGGCCAGCTGCTCGGCCGTAATCGACGGATCGGCGGCACTCATCACGACGTTGATCGGCTTGGTCACGGCGGCGACGACGGTGCGGATCGTGGCGAGGTCTTTCAGCCCTGGCGCGTACAAGACGTCCGCCCCGGCCTTCTCGAACGCCTGCAGCCGTCGGATGGTGTCATCGAGCTCGGGGCGGCCGTGCAGGAAATTTTCGGCCCTCGCCGTCAGCATGAACGGGACGGCAAGCGACCGCGCCGTCTCGACCGCGGCCTGCACCCGCTCGACCGCAAGCTGGAAGTCATAGATCGGCCTCGTCGAGTCACCCGTCGTGTCCTCGATCGAGCCGCCCACGACGCCGGCGTTCGCCGCCAGCCGGATCATTTCGGCCGCGGCCCGGGGCTCATGGGCATAGCAGTTCTCCAAATCGGCATTGACGGGCAGGTCCGTCGCGCCTGCAATCATTCGGCAATTCTCGAGCACCTCGCTCCGGCTCACAGCGTTGGTCCCATCGGGGCGCCCGAGGCTGTTCGCGAAACCCAGACTCGTCGTCGCCAGGGCCTCGAAGCCCAGCGAAGCGAGAAGCCTGGCGGTGCCCGCGTCCCACGGATTTGGAATGATGAAAGCGCCCGGACGCTCGTGCAGTGCCCGAAACGCTGCGGCCTTCTCTGCTTGCGTACGCATGTGGAACCTCCCTAAGGGCTCTATGCTAACGGAGAGCCGTCAGCAGCGCGTCCACGACCGCGCCGGGCTTCTCGCGCGGCATCTGTTCTGGACGTTGTAGCCGTTGCAGCTCACGAGGGCGCGGACACGCTCGGGAGCGAGGATGGCGGCGATGCACGCGGCTCGGCCTCCCCAGTCGTAGCCGGCCAGACCGGCGGTGGCCAAGCCCAGCGAGTTCATGAAATCGAGCACGTCCTGGCCAATCGCGGCCTGCTGCGCCATCCGCGGCTCCGCAGCATCGAGGAAGCGGGTCGGCCCATACCCGCGCAGATACGGGACCAACACCCGATAACCGGCCGCCGCCAGCGGCGGCACGACGTCGTCCCACGCGCGCACGTCGTCCGGGAAGCCGTGCAGCAAGACGATGGGGAGGCCGTCGCTGGGACCGTCGGCTTCGTAGCCGATCTCGAGCGTGGCGGTGCGTACCATGAGCGCTTTAGGCATGGCCGTGTCTTAGCAGCACCCTCCTGCCACCACTTTGGCCGGCGCGCGATCGGGCCACCAGCCCCACGGGCGCGGGCCGAAGTCGGGAGTGAAGACCTTGCCCCGCTTCACCGTCAGGTGAGGGGCCAGCGCGCGATCGACGCGCAGGCCCGAGCGGAGGATGTCGTAGACCACCCAGTCCCCCTCCTGCATTTCCAGCACCGAGATGTCGGCCTGACGTCCCACCGCGAGGCTTCCCAGCCGCTTCTCGGCGCCGATGGCCTTGGCCGGGTTGGCGGTGGACATCGTCACCACCTGCGGCAGCGTGAAGCCGAGACCGAGGAAGCGCGTCATCATTTCGGTCATGCTGTGCACGGTGGTGAGGCGCCCGGGCACGGTGAGGTCGGTGCTGATGCAGTGCGGGAGCAGCCCCTGGTCGATGATGCGGCGGCCGACGTCGAAGCTGAAGTTCATCCGGCCGTGCGCGGTGTCGAACCACACGCCCCGGTCGGCGGCCTCGCGCGCTTCCGGCACCAGCTTCCCATTGCCGTCGAGGACGCCGCCGGGGTTGGGCGTGAAATAATGGGTGAGGATGTCGCCGGGCTCGAGCAGCGCCAGCAGGGGGTGGATCACCTTCGGGTCGTAGCGCTTCTCGGTGTCGCCGATGTGGACCATGAGCTTGATGCCGCACTCGCGCGCGGCGCGCTTGGCCAGCCGCGGCATCTCCATGCCCATGATCTCGAGCGCCGGTGAGACCATGCGAGCCTTGATCCCGACGATGAGCCCCTGGTGCTGGCGGGCGACCCGCAGCGTGTCGTCGAGGTTCACGCTGCTCTCCGCGATGATGTCGGGGATCGTCGCCAGCCCGGTCTGGCAGATGTGGAGGAACGGCACGATCTCGGTCTGGCAGTGCGGGATGATGTGCCGGGGGAAGCCGCCGAAGGTGGCCGCCCCGGCGCTCCCGGCGTCGACGATGGTGGTCACGCCGGCGTAGACGCCGCCCAGGTCGGGATTCACGCCGGTCCGGTTGATGCCCTCGAAGACGTGGGCGTGGACGTCGATCAGCCCCGGGGTGACGAGCTTCCCGCCGACCTCGATCACCCGCGCTGCCTCGGCGGGCGCGATTGCCGGCGCGATGCGCGCGATCACCCCGTTCTGAACCGCGACGTCGAGGACACCGTCGAGGCCGCTCGACGGGTCCAGGACCGTTCCCCCCTTCAGCACGAGATCGTACATTCCTGGCCGCCCGAGATCGTGAAGCGCCTTCACAGCTGAAACGTCATGACGTAGATGCCGGGAGAGCCTGTAGCGTGGCGCATGTGTGCTCGCATGCCGGCCGACACCGGCGAGGCGTTCTGCTGCTCTTTCCACGCGGCGCTCTCCGACACCTTGGGGTGCTCGAACTCGTAGAGGGTGAGATACGTGGGCGTGCCGGTCATGGCGCGGTAGCGCCGGCCACGAATCACGCCGGGGACCTTCTCGTAGTTGGGCACGTAGATGGTGTTGTACCAGGTGTTGAATTCCTTATCGACCTCGGGCGGCACGTCCATGCGCCCGATCTGCAGCGCGGGCGCCATCTCGCTCTGAGCCGCCGCCGGCGTCAATGTCGTCGGATGGATCATCGTATAGACGTTCCGGATGTAGGTTGTGCCGATGACCCCTGGGCCGTAGCGCTTGGTCCCTTCAGTGGGATGGGCCTGGACGCGCTTGTACGCCTCGCTCTCCAGCACCGCGGGGCTTTCCAGCTCATAGTAGGCGAGATGCTTCGGTCCACCTTTCACCGCTTCGTAGCGGGCCCCGCCGAGAAACCCAGGTATCGAAAGTCGCTCGGCGAGATGCTCCTTGTTGTACCAGCGATTGAATTCCTCTTCCTTCTCCGCCGGGACGTCGGCCCAGACCATCAACAGCCCCGTGCCCTTCTTCTTCGTCATGTGGCGCTCCTTGTCATGAGGGGAGGGTGAACCCCGCCCTATGCGTTGTTGATGCCGACCAGCTCCACTTCGAACATGAGCGTGGCCCCCGGGGGGATCACGCCGCCGGCGCCGAGGTCACCGTAGCCCAGGTGCGCGGGGACGATGAGCTTGCGCTTGCCGCCCACGCGCATCGAGCCGACGCCTTCGTCCCAGCCCTTGATCACCCGGCCGCGGCCGATCGGAAACACGATAGGTTCGCCGCGGTCGTGAGAGGAGTCGAACTTCTGGCCGCTCTTGAGCCAGCCGGTATAGTGCACGCTCACGGAGTCGCCGGTCTGGGGTTGCGGGCCCGTGCCCTCGACGAGGTCGACGTACCCGAGTCCGGTGGCGGTTTCGACGATCTGTTCGTCCATGGTCGGAATCCCTCCGGGCCCCAGTCTAAAGTGCTGCGGGGGCCGACGCCACGGCGCGTGCCTCCAGCGCCTTGACACGGTGGCGGCGCGCCGCCGATTATCGCCCAGCGCATGAAGATCACCAGGGTCGAAAGCCTCGTCCTCAACCTGCCAGCCCAGCGTGACCAAGATCGGTGGGGTGACCGAGCTGCGCCGGGTCATGACCCTCGCCGAGACGTTCGGCGTCCAGATCGTTCCGCACTCGGCGTACTTCGGGCCCGGCCTGCTCGCGTCGATCCACTGCATCGCCGCGATGCCGGCCGAATCTCTGGTGGAGCGCTTCTACTGCGACTGCGCCGACAACCCGCTGGGCGAGGCCATCCATCCCCGGCACGGCCGCATCGCGGTGCCCCAGGGCCCGGGCCTGGGGGTGGATCCGGACCCCCGACTGCTCGAGAAGCTGCGGACGAGCTGACTCAGCGCGCGGCCCGCGCGGTCCGGATCGCGCGCCAGACGCGCGCGGGTGTGACCGGCATGTCGAGGTGGCGGACGCCGAGCGGCGCCAGCGCGTCGTTGATGGCGTTCATCAGCGCGGGCAGCGCGCCCACCGTGCCGGCCTCGCCCACACCCTTGGCGCCCAGCGGGTTCACCTGCGTCGGCACCTCGTGCGAGTCCACCTCGAAGAACGGCACGTCGTCCGCGCGGGGCATCGCGTAATCCATGAAGGAGCCGGTCAGGAGCTGGCCGGTCTCGGCGTCGTAGGCCAGCAGCTCGAAGAGTCCCTGGCCGAGGCCCTGCACGGCGCCGCCGTGGATCTGTCCCTTCACGAGCATGGGATTGACCATCCGTCCCACGTCGTCGACCACGGTGTGGCGCACCACGCGCACGGCGCCCGTCTCCTCGTCGATCTCGATCTCGCACACCTGGGTGCCGTTCGGGAAGGTGACCGCGGGCGGCGCGAACGCCGCGGTCTCGGAGAGCCCCGGCTCCAGGCCGGGCGGGAGTTGCTTCGGCTGGTAGGCGGCGCGGGCGACGGCGGCCAGCGTCAGGCCGCGGTCGGTGCCGGCCACCGTGAACCGTGCGTCGCGCAGGACGACGTCCGGGGGTGCCGCCTCCATCAGGTGCGCGGCGATGCGGCGGCCGCGCTCGATGACCTTCTCCGTCGCGCGCGTCACCGCGGATCCGCCGACGCTGAGCGCGCCCGAGCCGCCATTGCCCCGCCCGGCGCCGAGCGCGTCGCTGTCGCCCCACAGCACCTGGATGCGCTCGGGCGGCACCCCGAGCCGGTCGCTGACGATCTGCGCGAACGCCGTCTCGTTGCCCTGCCCCATCGAGGTCGAGCAGGCGAAGACCGTCACCGAGCCGTCGGGATTGACACGCACCTCGGCGGTGTCGGGGTTGAGCGCGGTGTAGGGGCCCCCCGCGACCTCGATCGGATTCGCGATCCCTAGACCGCGAAGCTTGCCGCGCGCGCGCGCCGCATCCCTTCGCTTCTCGAAGCCCGCGTGATCCGCGAGTGCCAGCGCCATCTCCATGCCGCGGGCGAAATCGCCGCAGTCGTAGGTGAAGACGAGTCCGGTCTTGAAGGGCATGGCGGAGGCGGGAATCATGTTGCGACGGCGCAGCTCGATGGGTCCACACCCAGTTCGCGCGCCGCGACGTCGATCAGCCGCTCGATCGCGTAGGTGGCCTCGGGGCGACCGGCGCCGCGATAGGGCCCGGTCGGCGTCGTGTTGGTGAACACGCCGGTGGTGCGGACGTGGATGACCGGCGTCGTGTACACGCCCGCCACGCCCCCGACGTTGTTGGTGCCCGGCCCCGCGCTGCGCGGCGTGAGGTACGCGCCGACGTTCAGCCCGATCGCTACGCGCAAGGCCACGAACGTGCCCTCGGCGTCGAGCGCCAGCTCGGCGGTCGACCTGTTGTCACGCCCGGGCTCGTCGGTGGCGAAGCCCTCGCGCCGGCTGGACGTCCACTTCACCGGCCGCCCCAGCCGCTTGGCCGCCCAGAGGACGAGCACCAGCTCCGGGTAGATGCCGCTCCGCATCCCGAAACTACCGCCCACGTCCCCGGTGACGACGCGCAGGTGGCTCTGCGGTATGCGGAGGACATCGGCGAGCAGCGAGCGCAGGCCATGCGGCGCCTGGATGCCCGTGTGCAGGGTGTAGCGGCCGGTCCGGCGGTCGTAGTCGCCGACGGCGGCGCGCGGCTCGAGCGGCGCGGCCGCCACCCGCGTGACGACGAAGTCGAGGGTGGTGACGTGCGCCGCGGTCTCGAACGCGCGTGCCACCGCCTCGCGGTGGCCGGCCTCCCACACGAAGGCCACGTTATCGGGCGCTTCGTCCCAGACCGTCGGCGCTCCGGCGCGCGTCGCCTCCGCGATCGTCGCCACCACCGGCAGGGGCTCGTAGTCGACGGTCACTTGCTCCGCCGCGTCTGCCGCCTGCTCGGGCGTCTCCGCGACGACGAGCGCGACCGGATCGCCGACGTGGCGAACGCGCCCGCGCGCGAGCGCCGGTCGCGGCGTGGCGAAGGCCGGCGAGCCGTCGCGTCGCTTGCGCGTCGTGTCGCTAGGCAGGTTCCCCAGGCTGTCGGCGGCGAGGTCCTCGCCGGTGAACACCGCGATGACGCCCGCAATCTTCGCCGCGGCCGTCGCCTCGACCGTCTGAATGCGGGCGTGCGCGTGGGGCGAGCGCACGAGGACGGCGTGCGCCTGGCGCGGCAGCGTTACGTCGTCGGAATACCGGCCGAAGCCGCGCAGCAGGCGCGGGTCCTCCAGACGGCGCACGGACTGTCCGACGGCGAACTTCTCGACGGTTCCCCGCTCGCTCATGGGGCGTGAGTATACGCGAGGTCGCGCGGAGACGCTTCAGGAGCGCGAGGCGAACCAGCACTCCGAGAAGCCGAGCCGCTCCGCTCGGGCGATCTGGTCCAGCATCTCGGCGTAGGCCTGAGCGTGGGGCACCCCGCGCCCCTGACAGTAGTAGAAGAGCCCGAAGCCGATGGCCACCTGGGTAGCCGATCAGAGGGACACGGAGGTGGCAACTCAACCCCGGGGCCGGGGCCCGGGGTGACGACGCGAGACGCTTGACAGGCGCGAGAGGCGGAGCGTAGCGTCGCCGCCGAGAGCGCGAGGAAAACCGCTTCGACCCACGGCGGAGGACCATATGGACACCTCTCGAGCGAGTGACGGCGGGACGCTTCCGGGGCAGGCCACGGCGATGACGCGGCGCGAAGCGATCGGCCATCTCGGCGCGCTCGGTGCGGGGGCGGCGGTCGCGGCGGCTCCGCGCCGCGGCGCGGCCCAACCAACCAGGGCCCCGCTGAAGCTCACCTTCTGGACGTGGGAGAACCCGCAGCAGCGTCCCTGGCTCCACAAGCGGATCACGCAGTACACGGAGAACCACCCGAACATCAAGGTCGACTTCCAGTGGTTCACCTTCACCGACCTCGGCAAGAAGGTGAGCGTCGGCTTCGCCACGGGGACGGCGCCCGACGGGTTCACGACCGGCGACTGGCTCATGCCGACCTGGCTGGCCCGCAACCTCATCGCCCCCCTCGACGTCCGGCAGCTCGGCTACCCCTCGGTGGACGCCTTCCGGCGGGACCACGCCGACGCCTTCATCGCGGGCGCCATCCAGGACGGCAAGGTCTACGGCTATCCCATCTGGTTCTACGGCTTCTGCAACTACCTCAACACCAAGCAGTTCAAGGAGGTCGGCCTGGATCCCGAGCGCGACCAGCCGCAGACCTACGCCCAGCTCGGGGAGGTCGCCAAGCGGCTCACCATCAAGCAGGGGAACAAGTTCGTCCGCCAGGGGTTCAAGTTCGCGATGCACGCGCCCCAGTGGACGATGATCCAGTTCAACCCCATCGTCGTGCAGAGCGGGGGGCAGTGGTTCGACCGGACCGGCAAGTGCACCATCAACAACGAGGCGGGCGTGCGGGCGATGACCGTCCGCGCCTCCCTGGCCAAGCAGTACGGGGCCGAGGACCCCGCCGACTCCATCGCCACCGCGCCCCTGCCCCAGATGGACTGGCTCAAGGAGCGCTGCTCGATGTTCAGCTGCCATCCCATTCCGCCCGTGGCCATCAAGTCCCAGAACCCCGTGATGGAGGCCGAGGGGTACTACCGCCCCCTGCAGCTCCCCGGCGTCACCGCCGACAAGCGGTACTCCACCTGCTACGGCTTCAACTTCGTCGTCAACGCCAACGCGCCCCGGGACAAGCAGGAGGTCCTTCACGACATGTACCGGTTCGTGATGAGCGACCTCGTGGATTGCTGGCAGGCCACCGCCCCCTTCACGCTCGCCCGCAAGAGCGGCTGGACCGACGACCCGCGGGTGAAGAGCTTCCCCCACGTCCAGGAGATCATCCGCGCCAAGGACAACGGCGTGTTCTTCCCGCGGACGCCGGTGTGGAACGAGCTGGCCGACGCCATGCACCGCGCGGTGCAGAAGGTCATGCTCAACAACGTGGACATCAAGGTGGCCCTGGACGAGGCGGCGGCGGAGGTGGACCGGGCGACGGCGGAGTTCAAGAAGTCCTGAGCCGATCCCGACCGTGAGCTCGATCCCGGAGGCGAGAGCCGGCTCGCTGTCGGCCAGGATCCCGCTAGGCTGGCCGCTGCACTACCGGCTGCGCATCCGGCTGTGGGGCCTCGGCTTCGTGCTGCCGACCGTGCTCTTCTTCCTCGTCTTCAAGTACGGGCCCATGCTGTGGGCGATGGGCCTGAGCTTCACCAGCTACGACATGCTGAAGACGCCGCGGTTCGTGGGCCTGGAGAACTACGCCAGCCTCGGCCGCGATCCCATCTTCATCCAGGCCCTCCTCAACACGCTCGTCTACATCGCCGGCTCCACGGTGTTCATCACGGCCGTGGGCCTGGGGCTGGCCCTGGCCGTCAACAGCCGGGGCCGCGGCCGGCGCCTGTGCCTGGCCGGCATGTTCCTGACCAACATCATGCCCATCGTGGCCGTGTGCCTGGTGTGGCGGTTCCTCTTCCATCCCCACGGCCTCGTCAATCAGATCCTGAGCCC
The DNA here is from genome assembly GCA_036001065.1 of Candidatus Methylomirabilota bacterium. Lineage (NCBI taxonomy): Bacteria > Methylomirabilota (SeqCode) > Candidatus Methylomirabilota bacterium. The sequence continues at coordinate 8,001 of DASYUQ010000143.1, read as the reverse complement.
CCTCGGCGTCGGGCGCATCGACTGGCTCACCGACTCCGCGACCGCCATGCCCGCCATCATCGGGGTGACCGTCTGGCGCTTCGCGCCCTACTTCATGGTGGTGTTCCTGGCCGGCCTCCTGGCCATCCCGCGCGAGTACTACGAAGCGGCCGCCATCGACGGCGCGGGACTGGTGTGGCGCTTCCGGTCCATCACGCTGCCGCTCCTCATGCCGGTCACTTTCTTCGTCGTGGTGGTGGCGGCGCTCCTGTCGGCGCGGATCTTCCTCATGCCCTTCCTGATCACGGGGGGCGGGCCGGGGGGGGCCACCCGCGTCCTGTCCATGCTGATCTACGAGACGGGCTTCTCGTACATGAAGATGGGACGGGCCGCCGCCATCTCGGTCGTGCTCTTCGCCATCGCGATGGTGTTCACCGTCATCCAGATGCGTCTCTTCACGCGGAGCGAGGAGGACGCGGCGGCATGAGGCGACGGCTGGCCGCCCACGCCGCCTGGCTCGGCCTGCTCCCGCTGGCCGGCCTCACCGTCGTCTTCGTCCTGCCCATCATCTGGATGGTGACCACGTCGTTCCAGGCCGGGGAGAAGATGTTCCAGCTCACCACCGAGTGGATCCCTTCCGTCTGGCACCCGGAGAACTACCCCAACGCCATGGGGCGGGCGGCGTTCCCGCTCTTCTTCCGCAACAGCGTCATCGTGTCCTCTGCCGTCATGGTGGGGAACCTCGTCTTCTGCACCCTGGCCGGCTACGGGCTCGCCAAGTACCGCTTCCCCGGGGACAAGCTCCTCCTGATCTTGATCCTCAGCACGCTCATGCTCCCGCTCGAGGTCACGCTCGTCCCCACCTTCCTGATCATCCACAAGCTGGGCTGGGTCAACAGCCTCCAGGGGATCGCCGGCCCGCTCCTCATCGACGCCTTCGGGGTGTTCCTCATGCGTCAGTTCATCCTCAAGATCCCCACCGATTACCTGGAGGCGGCGCGGATCGACGGAGCCGGCGAGCTGCGGATCCTCTGGAAGATCGTGCTGCCCCAGTGCCGGCCCGCCCTGGCCGTGCTGGCCCTCCTCGCCTTCCGCGACAGCTGGGATCAGTTCCTGTGGCCGCTGGCCGTCGTGTCCCACGATGACTACCGGACCTATCCGCTCGGGCTCGTGCGGTTCGGCGAGGACTACGGCAACCCGCCCACCGAGCAGATGGCCATCGCCGTGCTGGCCACCATCCCCGTCTTCCTGCTCTTCCTGCTTCTCCAGCGCGCCTTGCGCAGCGGGTTCGGCCTCTCCGGCCTGAAGGGCTGACGTCCGCGAAAGGAGTGCCCCGATGGAAAAGATCCGGGTCGCCTGTGGCAACCGCGGGGTGGGCACCGCACCGCTCTTCGCCGCCGTCGAGGGCGGCTACTTCAAGGAGCAAGGGCTCGACCCCGAGCTGCTCTACTACCAGGGCCACCCGAACGCGCGGCCGGGCCTCAGGCGCCGGGAGGACCTGCGCGGCAAGCGCTGGGGCGTGCTCGCCCACGGTGACGCCGCCCCTGCGCGATCGTGATGGCCTTCGAGCGGTGGGGATGGGACCCTTGGGTGGACCTCGACCTGACGGCGCGCTACAATTTCTATCCCGAAATACGACCGGGATTCTCTCAGAGAAATGGAGGTCAGACATGCCCGTACGCATTGGCGACGAGGCGCCGGATTTTACGGCGGAAACCACCGAGGGAAAGATCCGTTTCCATGAATGGATCGGCGACAAGTGGGTGATCCTGTTCTCGCATCCCAAGGATTTCACGCCCGTGTGCACCACCGAGCTCGGCTACATGGCCGGTCTCAAGCCCGAGTTCGACAAGCGCAACACCAAGATCATCGGGCTGAGCGTCGATCCCGTGAGCGATCACAAGTCCTGGGTCAAGGACATCCAGGAGACCCAGGGGCACGCCGTCAACTATCCGCTGATCGGCGACGCCGACCTGACGGTCGCGAAGCTCTACGACATGATCCACCCCAACGCGACCGGCGGCCGCCGCACCGCCGCCGACAATGCGACGGTGCGCTCGGTGTTCGTCATCGGGCCCGACAAGAAGGTCAAGGCGATGATCGTCTATCCGATGAGCACCGGCCGCAATTTCGACGAGGTGCTCCGCCTGCTGGATTCCTGCCAGCTGACCTCCAGGCACACGGTCGCCACGCCGGTGAACTGGAAGCCGGGCCAGGACGTCATCATTCCGACGTCCGTGTCCGACGACGACGCCAAGAAGAGGTATCCGCAGGGCTTCAAGACGCTGAAGCCGTATCTGCGGACCGTGGCGCAGCCGAAGTAGCGGCGGCTCAGTCGTCGGTGAGCGAGCGGTAGATCTCCACCTCGACCGCGCCCTCGGTGAGCCCTTCCTGCTCACGGCGCTCACGATACGCGGCGAGGTGGGGCGCCTTGCGGTGGGCGTCGAAGGCGGCGGCGTCCCTGTACTGCTCGTAGAAGATGAAGAGGTCGGGATCCTTCGTGGACCGGTGGGGTCGGTACACGAGGCAGCCCGGCTCCGCTTTCCGCACCGCCGCCACCTGCTCCTTGAGGAGCGCCGCCAGGGCGTCGCCCTTGCCCTTCGCCGCTCGGACCTTCGCGACCACCGTCAGCACGTCAGCCATGGCTCTCCTCTCGCCACTCACGTGGATCGTTCCCAGTGTCTGGTGGGTCACAGACATACCGCCGCCCTCGCCGGCCTGTCAACCGTTCCCCCCTGCTCGGCGGGTATACTCTTCATACCCGGGAAGAAACCGCACGGGAGATGTGGATCATGACCGACCAAAAGATGACCGACGAGGAGTTGAGGGCGAGGCTCAGCCCGACCCAGTACGACGTCACCCAGTGCAGCGCCACCGAGCCGCCGTTCCGAAACGAGTTCTGGAACCACCACGAGCCGGGGATCTATGTCGACATCGTGTCCGGTGAGCCACTGTTTTCCTCCCTCGACAAGTTCGATTCCGGCACCGGCTGGCCGAGCTTCAGCCGGCCGCTCGAGGCCGAGAACGTGAAGGAGCACACCGACACCTCTCACGGGATGCTCCGCGTCGAGGTACAGTCCGCGCAGGCCGACTCCCACCTCGGCCACCTCTTTCCCGACGGCCCCGGGCCCCGGGGGCTCCGTTACTGCATCAACTCGGCGGCGCTCCGGTTCATTCCGGCCTCCAAGCTGGAGGAGGCCGGCTACGGGAAGTACCGGGCGCTGTTCGAGAAGAAGCCCGAACGCTAGTGCCGTTCCAACTATTCGCGCCTAGGAAGGCACCGTGTACGTCGTTCGTGGACAGATTTAGTATCAACAAGTTGGAACGGCACTAGGCTCGGGCGCGCCCGTCAGTGGCCGCTCGCCGCGGGCCTGACCCAGCCTCCGTGGACCGGATGGTGCGAGCAGATGAACTCCAGAAAGGCCGGCCGGCCCCTGGCGTTCTCGTCGAGCGCCCGCTTCAGCGCCGGGATCACTTCTGACGGCTCGGTCACATCCTCTCCATGGAAGCCCACGGCCCTGGCCATGGCTGACATGCACGCCGAGGCGTGATCGGAGACCTTCCAGGGATGCCCTCGGATTTCAAGATCCGCGCGAAGCCATTCACCGCTTTGACTTTCATGGATGTCCTCCGATCATTTCAGGTGCTGGCCGAAGAACGCGACGACCGGCCGGGACACCGTGGCCGGGATCTGCTCCCGGGCGCCGTTGGGGGCAGTCGTCGTAATGGACAGGCCGGAGGTCGCGCCGGCGCAGCCTGCGAGAAAGCCGGCGCAGACCCGGAGAGCCAGCGCCAGGTGCGGGTGACGAGGCGTCATGGTCGAGCGGTGCCCACCAGCGCCTCCTCGTATCCCGATGACGGGGCGCTGTCAAGAACCGACTCTGCTTGACTCTTCGCCCATGGTCGTCCTAGTCTCGCCGAGCGAGCCCGGGAAGCCCCGGTACGAAAGGAGAATCATGCGTAGCATCGATATCCATGCCCATCTGACGCCGCAGTGCTTCTGGCGGGCGACCGAGAACGGTGGGGACTGGCACACGATCAGGCGCGAGAAGGACGCGCGGGGAGCGGAGTGCGCGGTCGTCGGAAGCCAGCGGCAGCCGCTGCCGCCGCGCGCCCGGTGGACGCCGGAACAACGCCTGGCGGACATGGCTTCTCTCGGCGTGGACGTCCACGTGGTCTCGCCGTACGTCGGGTTCTACAACTATCATCTCGACACCCCGGTCGCCGTCGCCACCGCGCGGGCCACCAACGACGAGATCGCCGACATGGTCGGAACCTGGCCCCAGCGGTTCGCCGGGCTCGGTACGGTGCCCATGCAGGACGTGAAGGCCGCGATCGCCGAGCTGGAGCGGTGCATGACCCAGCTCGGGCTCAAAGGCGCGGAGATCAACGATCACGTCAACGGCCGCACCCTCGACGAGGCGGAGTTCCGCCCGTTCTGGAGGGCGGCCGAGCAAATGGGCGCCGTGATCTTCTTTCACCAGGGCGGGGAGACGCTGGTCACGGCTCGGAGCAAGCGGTATCACCTCCCCAACAGCATCGGCAATCTCGTGGACCGGGCGGTGACGTTCGCCACGCTGGTCCACGGCGGGGTCCTGGACGAGTACCCGGACCTCAACATCGTGCTCGGCCACGGTGGCGGCTACACCTGCTACGGGATCGGGCGCATGGACCACGCCTGGAAGGTGCGCGCGGAGGCGCGGGCCCACATCACCAGGCCGCCGAGCGAGTATCTGCGGCGGTTCTACTACGACTGCATCGTGTACACCGAGCAAGCCCTGCGCTATCTCATCGACACCGTCGGCGCCGACCGGGTGGTGTTCGGGACCGACTGGCCCTACGACATGGCCCTGGACTGGCCGGTCTCGTGGATCCTCGGCATGAAGAGCCTCTCCCAGGACGAGAAAGAGGCGATCCTGTACAAGAACCTCGAACGGCTGCTGGAGCTCAAGTGACGCGGGCGGAGGCCTCATCGTGCTGACCCGCATCGATCACGTCATGATCTGCGTGCCAAACACCGGGGAACAAGCGATGCTGGTGGGGCCCGAGCACGCCTGCGGCGCCTACATCGCCTTCGTCGGGCCGGCGAGAGGCCGAGCGGGACCGATGAAGTAGCCGTGACCCCGACAGGGGGGTGAGGACACCGGCATGATCACCAAGTTCTCGACCGTCTACGCCGGCCACGTCGATCTGGGCGACCTGGGCCAGCTGGCCACGCCCGCCAACGAGCGGCGCTACTCGAACGAACACCTCGTGTCCGTCTTCGAGAAGACCGAGGCCGTCGCGCGCTGTATGGACGAGCACGGGTACCATATCCTCTGGCTGGCCGAGCACCACTTCCAGCACGAAGGCTACGAGTGCATCCCCAACATCCTGATGGCCGCCGTCCACCTCGCCCACCTGACCTCGCGGCTGCGCATCGGGTGCGGCTTCAACATCACGCCCATGTGGCATCCGCTCCGGCTGGCCGAGGACTACGCGACGGCCGACATCCTCACCGGCGGCCGGACGATCTTCGGCGTGGGCCGCGGCTATCACACGCGCGAGGTGGAGACGTTCGGGGCGCCCATGCTCGACGCCGAGGCCAACCGCGAGCTGTTCGAGGAGCAGGTCGAGATCGTCCTCAAGGCGTTCAACGAGGAATCGTTCGCGCATCACGGCAAGCGGTACACGCTGCCCCCGGCCGTCCCCTACCGCGGCTACGAGCTGCGCGAGCTGACCCTGGTGCCGCGGCCGCGGCGCCGGCCGGTGGAGTGCTGGCAGCCCATCGTCAGCGCGAGCGCGCGGGGGCTCGACTTCATGGTGCGTCACGGCATCAAGGGCGTCATCGGCGGCGGCGCCGCGACCATGGCCGAGGGCCCGATCCACGGGTATCGCGAGGCCGCCGCGCGGGCGGGCCGAGATCTCGCGCTCGGCGAGGATCTCTGTCTCGGCATCTTCTTCCACCTCGCCGACAGCCGCGAGCGGGCGATCCGCGAGATCACGCCGTTCTACGAGGAGCACGTGAAGATGTTCGGGCCGCTCGGTTTCGTGCCGGGAATCACGCCGGCCCAGCTGGAGGCGAGCACGCGCCGCGGCGGCTGGGGCGCGGCCGGCGTCCCCACGGTCGAGCACTACATGAAGACGGGCGCGTGGTTCGCGGGGCCGCCCGAGGACCTGGTCGCCTACCTCGGCGACCTCCAGTCGCGCTTCCCCGGCCTCGCCTACGTCAACGTGAGCAACAGCATGGGCACCCCGCAGGCCGTCATGCTCGAGCAGCTCCGCTGGTTCGCCACGGAGGTCATGCCGAAGTTCCGCGGGTAGGCGCGGCGAGCCGGCGCAGCGCCTCGTCGCGCAGCGTCACCTTCTGGATCTTGCCGGAGCTGGTCATCGGAAAGTCGTCCACGAACAGGACGTGCCGGGGGATCTTGAAGCTCGCGATGCGGCCGCGACAGTGCGCCAGCACGTCCTCCGCGGTGAGCGGACGGCCCGGCCGGCGCCGCACGAACGCGACCCCGACCTCGCCGAGCCGCGCGTCGGGATAGCTGACCACCGCGGCGACGTCGACGCCCGGGTGGGTCATGAGGTAGGCCTCGACCTCCATGGGATCCACGTTCTCGCCGCCGATCTTCAGCATGTCCTTGTAGCGGCCCATGAACCGCAGATGGCCGTCCGTCCGGAACATGCCCATGTCGCCGGTGTGCATCCAGCCCTCGCCGTCGATGGCGGCCGCCGTCGCCTCGGGCTTGTCGTAGTAGCCCCGCATGAGGCTGTAGCCGCGGACGAGGATCTCGCCCGGCGTCTGCGGCGGCTGATCGCGCCCGGTCGCGGGGTCGACGACCCGGATCTCGTAGCCCGGCGCCGGGTAGCCCGACGCCTCGCAGGACTGCTCCTCCGTGGAATCGAGCGCGCCGATCGCCACCCCGACCCCGAACTCGCTCATCCCGTACCCGGAGACCAGCGGGCCGAAGAGCTTGCGCCCCTGCCGCGCGATCGACGTCGAGCTCGACATGCCCGCGGCGAGGATCCCCGTGCGCACGCTCGACACGTCCACCGGCCGCCGCTCGTACGCCTCGCAGAGCGCCTTGAAGTGCGTGTCGAAGCCGTGGACCACGGTGGCGCGCTCCCGGGCGATCAGCGCGAGGCTCTCGTCGCCGTCGAACGTCTCAGTGAGCACCTGGCGCGCGCCCGTCACCATCGAGGTGAGCATGCCCTCGGAGAAGCCGAAGAGGTGAAAGAGCGGCAGGTACATCATGATGACGTCCTCGGCGCCGATGGCCAGCCGGAACGCGCGGTCGGTCACGTTGCGCACGAGCCGGTGGTTGTGCATCGCGCCCTTGGGAAACCCGGTCGTCCCCGAGGTGTACATGAGGAAGGCGAGATCCTCGGGATCGACCCCCCGCGCGCGGCCGGCGAGCCTGGCGTCGTCGACGTCCGAGGCGCGGTCGAGCAGCTCCGGCCATCCCACGGTGCCCGCGCGCGGCTCCCCGCCGAGGAGCACGAGGCGGGCGAGCTTGGGCAGCCGGCTCTCCGCGCGCGCCGCCCCGAGAGGCTGCAGCTCCCGGATCATGGCGAGATAGTCCACGGGCCCCGAGCGCTCGGCGAGCACGAGCGTGGTCGACCCGGACTGATCGAGGATGTAGGCGACGTCGTCGGTCCGCAACCGCGTGTTGATGGGCACGAGCACGGCGCCGATCTTCATGACCGCGAACGCGGTCTCGATCCACTCCGGCCGGTTCAGCATCCAGAGGGCGACCTTGTCGCCGGCGTCGACACCGAGCGCCATCAGCCCGCGCGCGATCCGGTCGACGCCGGCCGCCACGTCGGCGAACGTCCACCGTCGGTCCCCGAACCACAGCGCCTGCCGCGTCCCCCAGCGCCGGGCCGCGCGCTCGGGCAAGGTGCCGATCGGCACCTTGTCGAACCACTCTGCCGACGTCACGGACGGCAGGTCACGCGGGGACGGCCGGCAGGCGATGGAGCGCGGGCAGCAGCTCGTCGCTCATGAGCCGCATGCTGGCCAGCGCGTGGGCCAGCGGCATG
>DASYUQ010000142.1 GCA_036001065.1 Candidatus Methylomirabilota bacterium | reverse complement strand
GGCGGCCTGAGCCGGGGCGGCGATCCCCCTAGTGCCGTTCCAACTTGTTGATACTAAATCTGTCCACGAACGACGTACACGGTGCCTTCCTAGGCGCGAATAGTTGGAACGGCACTAGGTCTTCAGCCGCGGATCGAGGGCGTCGCGGATGCCGTCGCCGAGCAGGTTGAAGCCGAGCACGGTCAGGAAGATGGCCAGGCCGGGAAAGGCACCCAGCCACGGGGCCTGCTCGAGGTAGCCGCGCCCCGTCGACAGCATGATCCCCCAGCTGGGCGTCGGTGGCTGGGTGCCGAGCCCCAGGAACGAGAGCGCCGCTTCGGTGAGGATCGCGAAGGCGATCGAGAACGACGACTGCACCAGGATGGGCGCCAGGCAGTTCGGCAGGACGTGCAGGCGCATCACGCGGAGGTCGGTCGCGCCCAGCGCCCGCGCCGCCGCCACGAAGTCGTTCTCACGCACCGAGAGGACCTGCCCGCGGAGCAGCCGCGCGAAGTGGGGGACGAAGACGATCCCAATCGCGAAGAGCGCGTGGATGAGCTTCGGACCCAGCACCGCGGTGATGCCCAGGGCCAGGACCAGCGTCGGGAACGACAGGATCACCTCGATGCCCCGCATGATGAGGTCGTCGACGCGGCCGCCGAAGAAGCCCGCCGCCAGGCCCAGGGGCAGGCCGATCGTGAGCGCCACCGCCACCGTGAACAGCCCCGCCTCCAGCGACACGAGGCTGCCGTGAAGGAGGCGGCTCAGGATGTCGCGGCCGATGTCGTCGGTGCCGAACGGATGCCGCCAGGACGGCGGCGACAGCACGTCGGCGAAGTCCGCGGCCACCGGATCGTAGGGGGCGAGCCAGGGCGCCGCCGCGGTCACCAGCAGGAAGACGGCGACCAGCGCGGCCCCCACGAGGCCCACGACGCTCCGGCGGAACTGGCGGAGCGCGATCCGGCTGAGGCTCCCGGCGTCCATGTCAGCGCAGGCGGATGCGCGGATCGAGGTAGGAGTAGACGACGTCCACCACCAGGTTGGAGAGGACGTACCCCACCGCCAGGAAGAGAATGACGCCCTGGACGATGAAGAAGTCGCGGCTGAAGATGGCGTCGATCATCAGCCGTCCCACGCCGGGGAGCGCGAAGAGCGTCTCGGTGATGATGGTGTTGCCGAGCAAGCCGCCGATCTGCAGCCCCACCACGGTCACCACGGCGATCAGCGCGTTCTTCAGCGCGTGCTTGCCGACCACCAGACGCTGGCTCAGCCCCTTGGCCTGCGCCGTCCGCACGTAGTCCTGCCGGAGCACCTCGAGCATCCCCGAGCGGAGCTGCCGCGTCACCAGGGCCGCCAGCGCGGTGCCCAGGGTGATGGCCGGCAGGATCAGCGAGCGCAGGTTGTCGGCGAGGTCGGCCGGGAGCGGCACGAACCCCGAGGGCGGCAGCCATCGCAGGAAAAGGGCGAAGACGTAGATGAGGATCAGGCCCAGCCAGAAGTTGGGCATGGAGAAGCCGACGAGGGCGAACACTGTGCTCATCAGATCCACGCCCGAGTTGCGCTTGACCGCCGAGACGATGCCCATCGGGATGGCGATGGCCAGCGACACCAGGAGCGCGGCGGCCAGCAGCTCCAGCGTCACGGGCAGGCGCTGGAGGATCGCTTCGGTCACCGGCTGATTCGTGCGCAGCGAGCGGCCCAGGTTGCCCTGCAGCGCGCCGCCCAGCCACTCGGCGTATTGGGCGGTGAGCGGTCGATCGAAGCCCAGGCGGGTCCGGAACTGGGCCAGCGTCTCCGGCGTGGCCTCTTCGCCGAGGAAGAGGACGGCGGGATCGCCGGGCAGGACGTGGACGAACGAGAAGACCACCAAGCTCACCAAGAACAGCAGCGGGATCGTCGCGAGCAGGCGGCGGCCGACGAACGTCAGCACGCGTCAGCGCTTCTCGAGCCAGACTCCCTTGAGCCGGATCATGCCGTCCGAGATGTGCTCGAAGCCCTTCACCTGCTCCGCCCACACCTTCACCTCGGCGTCGTGATGGAGCCAGATGTAGGGCGCATCCTCGGCGCCGAGACGCGTGACCTGGGTGTAGAGCGCCTTGCGCTTGGCCTGGTCGGCCTCGCTGCGCGCCTGATCGAGCAGCTCGTCCATCTTCGGATTGCCGTAGCGGACGCGGTTGAGGCCCCCCTTGGAGTGCAGGAACACGTGGGCGTTGCCGTCGGGGTCCGGCCGCCCCGACCAGCCCAGGCGCAGGGCGACGAAGTTGTGGCCGTTCAGATCGGCCAGCAGCTTGCCGAACTCGAGGAGCTCGATCTTCATGTCCACGCCGATCTCCTTGAGCTGGACCTGGATGATCTGGAGCTCCTGGACCTGCGTCGGCTGGTTCCACCCCTTGATCGTGAACGAGAGGCCGTTGGGCATCCCCCCCTCGGCCAGCTTGGCCCTGGCCTTGGCGGGGTCGCGCCGCCAGTCGGTGAAGTCACGATCCTGGGCCCACATGCTCGGCGGGAACGGGCTCCAGGCGGGCCCGCCCTGGTTGTAGTAGACGACGCGCTGGATGACCGGCCGGTCCACCGCGTACCAGATCGCCTGCCGCAGCGCTTTGGCGCTGAACGGCGCCACCTGGTTGTTGAGGTGGATGCCCTGCCACCAGAGGCTCGGGATCTCGCTGACCCGAAGGCCGCGCTCGGCCTTGGCGGCGGCGACGTCTTTGGGGTGGATCTGGTGCATGAAGTCGATCTGGCCCGTGCGCATGGCGGTGAAGCGCACGGACGAGTCGGGGATCGGCCGGTACACCACCTCGTCGAGGTGGGGCAGGCCCTTTTCCCAGTAGCCGTCGAAGCGGCGGAGCGTCAGGTGATCGTCCTTCACCCACTCGACGAAGCGGAAGGGGCCGGTGCCGACGGGGTTGCGCGCGAAATCATCCTTGTACTTCTCGACCGCGGCCCGCGAGACCATCATGCCCGCGCGGTCGCTGAGCACCGACAGGAACGGCGTGAAGGGCGCGCTCAGCGCGATCTCGACCGTGGAGGGGTCGACGACCTTGACGTCCTTGACCGGCGCGATCTCGCTCCGGCGCGGCGAGGCCAGCGCCGGATCGCGCATCCGGTCGAAGTTCCACTTCACGCTCTCGGCGTTGAAGTCGGTGCCGTCGTGAAACTTGACGCCGCGGCGGAGCTTGAAGACGTAGGTGAGCCCGCCGTTCTTGACGTCCCAGGATTGGGCCAGCTGGGGCACGATGCCAAACTTGGAATCGATGTCGACGAGCTTGCCGTAAATGTTGTTGTAGACCTGCCGGTCGACCGCCGCCGTGGAGCGGTGGGGATCCATGGTGGTGTTGTCGGCGTCCATGCCGATCCGGATCGTCCCGCCGCGGACCTGCGCCTGGGCGGGCACCGCCGTCCAATCCGGCGCGGCGAGCGCGCAGACCGCGAGCATCATCGCCAGCGTACGCCAAGCCTTCATCGTCGAACCTCCCTCACGCCGGGGCAGCATCGTACACCATCGGTCGCCTCCGTCGCCATGACGCCGACGGTGCAGACGACGCCCCCAGAACACGCAAGATTTACCCTCGCCCTGCAACGACCTGCCCATCCATTGACACTGTTCTGCATGCGGTGAAAGGCCGATCGGTGAGCCCCGTGAAGCCATCGGTGCGAAAAGCCGCATCCATTTGCGTCGGTAGGAGGCTCCGGCACTCGCCTTGCCTTGACATCCTTCAGACTGCCCTTGCGGGCATCCGAGAAGGAGGCCTTAAATGTTCATCACGCGCTTCGCCATCGCGGTCGCCGCGATCCTGCTGGCCTTCGCGCCGGCCGCGGCCCATCACGGCCACAACCACCGGGGACAGGGCCATCAGCACGACGGCACCCCGGGCGGCACCGTCCCGGCGTTCAACGCCCCTGGTCACTGCAAGCACCACCCCCATGGCTGCGGGACCACGCAGGCCCCGGGGGTCTCGGTCGCGGCGTCAGAGCCGCTCACCCTGCTGGTCGTCGGCGCCGGTCTCGTCGGCGCTGCCGCGCTGCGCCGCCGCCTGAAGTAGTGAACGTCCGGGTGGCCGTCGTCGGCGCGTCCGCCGGCGGCGGCCATCGTTCCCAGCGCCTTCGCCTAACGGTTCGACCAGTCGAACCCGTAGTAGATCCAGTTGCTCTTGTCGGAGGCCACCGAGAGCCCGGCCGCCGTCGCCCGAAATGACCCCTCACCGCACTCGCCCTTCTTCCAGATAAAGCCCTCGGGCAGGTGGACCTCGGCGCGATGTTCTTCCCCGGTCACCGGGTTTTTGAAGGTGCCTCCTCGCCCCTCACCGACGCCCTCGGCGCGAAAGGCGCTCTGGCGGCCCTTGCCTTCGATCGTGATCTTGGCTTTGACGACGCCGAGGACCGTAAAGGTCGTGCCCAGGAGTTCCCAGGGCAGGCCTCCAAGCTTTCCGGTGAAGATCTGGCCGAGAGCCTCCACCTGCTCCTCGCTGGCGGCGGGCTCGACCACGAAGACGGCCTTGCCGTTTCCCTCGTGGATGGCCTTCGGCCAGGCCAAGATGCTGGCGCACTTGACGCGGGCCAGGCGCACGGTGCCGCAGGCCCCGTCCTTGATGTTCAGCCCCACGAACGCCCGACAGCTGCCGTCCTTCGAGTTGGGGAAGCCCCCGAAGTTGCAGCCGCAGCCGAAGTCGCAGTTGCAGAACTCGTAGCCCTGACCTTTCAGGTACCAGCGGGTCTTCTTTCCGGCAGGTGCGGTCGGCACGGGTCACCTCCTGATGAGGATGAGATCGCCCAATGGTTCACGAGCCTGGCGAGGGCGCGGGCCGGACTATAGGATCCCCGCCGACACCCTGTCAAGAAACCTCCCCCTCCGGTGTATCTTCGAGTGGCGTTCAGGAGGGATCGCATGGAGCTCTACGACGTCATGCGCACCACCTTTGCCGTGCGCGAATTCACCGGTGACCTGCTGCCCGACGAAACGCTCTTCAAGATCCTGGACAACGCGCGCTTCGCGCCCAGTGGCGGCAACCGCCAGGGGTGGCGTGTGCTGGTCGTCCGCGATCGCGCCACCCGGGAGGCCCTGGCCGCGCTGGCCGCCCCGGCCGCCAAGCGCTACGCGGCGCAGGTCAAGGCCGGCGAGAACCCCTGGAACACCATCGACCCGACCTCGGTCGACGCCGCCGCCATCGAGCGGACCGCGGCGCCCGCCCGCTTGACGGAGCCGCTGCTGCGGGCGGCGGTGGTCCTCGTGGTCTGCGTCGATCTCAAAGTGGTGGCGTCCACGGACCAGGACCTGGCGAGGGTCGGGGTCGTGAGCGGAGCCTCGGTCTATCCCTTCGCATGGAACATCCTGCTGGCCGCGCGTCAGGAAGGGTTCGGCGGGACCATCACCACGCTGGCGGTGGCCCAGGAACCGAAGCTGCAGGAGCTCCTGGGCATCCCCCGGCACGTGGCCGTGTGCGCGGTCATGCCGCTGGGCCGGCCGGTCAAGCAGCTCACCAAGCTCACGCGCAAGGCCGTCCCGGAGTTCGTGATGCTCGAGCGCTGGGGCGGCCAGCCGCTGACGGCCCGGCGCCGGAACTGAGCCCGAGGCGCGGAATCCACCGCGGCACGGTCTGGCAATACTCGTCGTAGGATCGTCCGAAACTCCGCCTCAGCGTTGGCTCTTCGTACCAGAGGACGAGGACGTGGAGCCACAGCCAGACGACGAGCGCATAGACAAACAGGGCGACGGACTGGAAGACAATGGCCTCCCCCACCAGAACGAATCCGACCCCCAAGTACATGGGGTTCCGCACCATCCGGTACAACCCTCTCGACACCAGCATCCTCGGCGGATCGAGGGGCGCGGGAGTGCCGTTGCCGTCGAAGGCGAAATCCCAGGCGCACCGAAAATAGGTGATCGCGCCGAGCGCGATGGGAAGAATCCCGACCAGCCGGAAGCCACCGCTCTCGTACGAGTCGCGCCACCAGCCGGATGAGAGCAGCAGATAGGGGATGCCGACCGTCACCGTTCCCGGCACGAGGATGATGAAGATCAGCGTCTTGATGATGACCATTGGGGCCGGCATAGTGTAGCCTCCTTCGGCCGGCGCCAGCCCGTCAAGGGCCTGGACCCGAACCTGGATTGACCTGGTCCCTCCAATGGCTGTAGTGTCAAACCGCCTTGCGCCAGAGTGTTGTGGTCGATCCCGACCAGGTCGCCAAGATCCTGACCGCGTTCGTCAACACCACCATCATGGCTCGCGGCCGTTCGATCCAGCCGGACGACGCGTTCGAGGCGGCCGGCGTCGACTCCATGGCCCTGTTGAAGGTCCTCGTCTTCATCGAGGCGACGTTCGGGTTCTGGATGCCTGACCAGGACCTCGTGGAAGAGAACCTCGTCTCCCCCCGGGCCCTGGCGAACTATATCTGCCGGCATCTGTCGGCCTAGCGAGCATCGTGGCCAGCCGTCGGCTCCCGTTGCGTGGCGCGGATCTCGTCCTCATCGCGATGCAGTCGCTCTGGAGGAACGCGGAGCCGAGCAACAACACGCTCCTGGTCGTTCAGTGCGACGGGCCCATCGCCCCCGAGCGGATCCGTCGGGCCCTCGACCGGTTCCTGGATGTGTGCCCCTGGCCCGCGGCGCGCCTCCGGCGTGGCTTCCCGTGGGGCCAGCTGGCCTGGGTTGCCGGCTCGCGCGGCTCGCTCTCGCCCCCACCGGTGCGCCATCGCTCGGTCGAATCGCGCGAAGAGGTTCACCGCGAGCTGGAGGCGGAGCTCAACGCGTCGATCGATCCGCGGCGCGATCCGCCCCTCCGCGCCTTGATCGTCGACTGCGGACGGGACCCAGGCACCGCGCAGGGCTTCCTGGCGTTGACGTGGTGCCACCCCCTCATGGACCCCCGCGGCGGGCAGAACCTCCTGGTGCATCTGGCCCACCTCGACCAGCACGAAGGCCCGGCGCCCTGGGGAGACGCCCTTCCGCAGTTCGTTCCGAGCCCGGAGGCCAGGCCGCTCAGGGAGCGCGGGCGACTGGCCAGCAGGAGCGTCCGCTACATGCGGACCCTGGCGCCCGTGCCTCCAGTCTCCCCGGGAACGGCCCTCACCTCGCCCGGACGCGCCCGCTTCCGGCAAGAGAGCTTCCTGGGGGGCACGACCTCCATGAACGGCTCCCGCGCGACGCGGGAGATCTGCTGGCGGCTCGCCCTGGTGGGCAAGGCCATGGCCGAGCTCTGGGGGCGGCGACATCTGCCCGACGTCCCCTTTCTGCTCCCGATCTCGGTAGACTTGCGGCCCAAGGGCGATCCCGGGCCGACCTTCGGCAACTCGCTCGCCTTCCACTTTGCCCGGTTCAAGCCGTCCGAGACCGCCGATGTCTCGGGCCTGGCCAGGGCTCTACGCCACCAGATGGCGGACGCGCTCCGCAACGGACAGATCGAGGCCAA
This sequence comes from Candidatus Methylomirabilota bacterium, assembly GCA_036001065.1. Taxonomy (NCBI): domain Bacteria; phylum Methylomirabilota (SeqCode); species Candidatus Methylomirabilota bacterium. The sequence continues at coordinate 13,344 of DASYUQ010000142.1, read as the reverse complement.
CGCGGTGGCCATGGAGTTTTTGAAATACCGCCCGCTCTCGATGATGCTGCGCAAGCTGCCGTGGACCGCGGGCCGCGAGACCTTCTCCTTCAACTGCGCGGACATGACGGACTTCCCCCCGAGCCTCCAGACTTTGTTCGGCCGGCGCGTCGTGAACGCGTACCATGCCCCGGCCGTCCTCCCCCGCCCCGGAATCGGGGTATTCTTCAATCGCTGTGCGGCCCGGAACAACATCGTCGCCTCCTGGATCGAGGGCGCGGTCGACGAGGACGAGGTGGCGCGGATCGTCGAGGTCATCCGCGAAGGGCTGGGGTGGACCAGAGCCTGATGAACTACGATGTCGTGGTCGTGGGCGGCGGCGCCGCCGGACTGGCCGCCGCCGTGGCGGCCGCGAGCGGCGGCGCGCGCACCGCGCTCGTCGAGCGCTACGGCTTTCTCGGAGGCATGGCTACCGCTGGCATGGTCAGCACGATCTGCGGGCTCTACCGAACTTCGCAGTCCGGGCCTCCGGAGCCGCTCAACGAGGGCTTCCCCGAGCTGTTCGCCCAGCGGCTCAGCGCGATGCCGGGCTGCGAGAAGCCGTCCCGCCGCGGGCCGACCTTCGTCCTCCCCTATTCCCCCTTCGCATTCACGTGCCTGGCTGACGAGCTCACGACCGCGGCCACCGACCTCGACGTCTACCTCCACGCCTACCTCGTGACGGTGGAGACCAGGGAGGGCCGGATCGAATCACTGCGCATCGCCAACTGGGAACGCACCATCGAGCTGAGGGCGGCCGCGGTCGTCGACACGAGCGGCGACGCCGTGGTGGCCAACCGGGCCGGCGCGGCCACGGAGACATCACCGGTGTCCGAACGACAGTTGCCTTCCCTGGTCTTCGCCCTCCAGCAGGTGGACACCGCGGCCCTGGGAACGGGCGCCCGTCTGGCGCTGCTCCGGGCCCTGGTGGCCGCCGAGCGCGAGGGGCTGCTGCCCAAAGGCTCCTCGAATCTCGCCCTGCGGCCGTCGCCCCAGCCCGGGGAGGTCATCTGCAAGCTGGCCCTGGGCGGAATCGTGAACGAGCTCTCGGAGGGCCGCGACCTGATGACGGTGGCCGAGCAGGAAGGGCGAAAGCGCGCGCTGGCCGTCACCGAGTTCCTCCGGACGATGCCCGCGTTCGCGCGAGCGTTCGTGTCCCACACCGCGCCCCAGGTCGGCGTTCGCGAGAGCCGCCGCGTGATCGGCCGCTATCAGCTCACGCGCGAGGACGTCCTGTCCGGACGCACGTTCGAGGACGGTGTGGCCCGGGCGAGCTGGCCCATCGAGCTGTGGGTGGAGGGACAGCTCGGAGCGACCTACGAGTATCTGGAGGACGGGCAGACCTATGACATCCCGCGCCGCTGCCTCCAGGCGCGCGACTTCGGCAACCTCTTCGTGGCAGGCCGCTGCATGAGCGCTACGCATGACGCCCTGGGCTCCGCCCGCGTGATCGGAACCTGTCTGGCGATGGGGGAAGCGGTCGGGGTGATGGCCGCCCGCGTGGCCGAGGGGCGATAGTGGCACGATGAACCTGGCGGAGTTCCTCTACTCCGCGGCGGAGCGGCACGCGGGCCGTCCGGCGGCGACCGACGTGCGCTCGGGCCGCTCGCTGAGCTACGGAGAGCTCGCTCGAGAGGCGGAGCGGGTCGCCACGTTTCTGGTCGCCCAGGGCGTCGAGCCGGGCCAGCGCATCGGACTCCTGGCCCCGAACGGTCTGGCCTACCTGCCCGCCGCCTTCGGCCTGCTGGCCACCGGCGCCTGCCTGACCCCGCTGGCCACCAATCTCACGCCCGCGGAGCTGGCGCGGATCTTCCGGGAGGTCGACGTGAACGGCTGCCTGTCCTGGCCCAAGGCGGCTCCGCTGCCGGATGGGCAGAGCCCCGCGATCCTGTCGGGCGGCGCGGGCGACGGGTTCACGTTCCAGTGGACCAATCGCGGCGCGGAGGGCGCCGCGGGGTTCCGGCAGTTGAATCCGGCCTTCGTGCGGTTCACGTCCGGGACCACCGCCAGCAGCAAAGGGGTCGTGCTGTCCCACGAGGCCACCGCCGCCCGGATCGAGGCCGCCGACCGCGTGCTCCGCCTGAGCGAGGAGGACCGTATCCTCTGGGTGCTGCCGCTGGCCTATCACTTCGCGGTGACCATCGTGGCCTACGTGAGAGCCGGGGCGCACATGCTGATGTGCCCCGACACGCTGCCCGGGGCGCTGGTCGACGCGATCCAGCGATTTCGAGCCAGCGTGTTCTATGCCTCCCCGCTCCACTTCGAGCGGATGGGAAACCTGAAGCCGGCGCCGCTGGCGAGCGTACGCCTGACCCTCTCCACCAGCGCCCCCATCACGGCCGCCGTGATGGAGCGCTTCGAATCGGTCTACGGCGTCGCGGTCGGCCAGGCCTACGGGATCATCGAGGCGGGCCTGCCCTGCATCAATCTGAGATCCGACGGGCTCCCGGCCACCTCCGTGGGCCGCCCCGTTCCCGGCTACGACGTCGCCGTCTTCTCGGATGAGGGCGAACGTCTGGCCAGGGGGGCGCTGGGAGAAATCGCGGTGCGCGGCGACGGCCTCTTCTCCGCGTACTATGCCCCGTGGGTGCTTCGCGACCAGATCACCCAGGACGGCTGGTTCCTGACCGGCGACATCGGCTGGCGGGATGAGGCTGGCGCTCTCCACCTCAAGGGCCGCAAGAAGACCGTCATCTTCGTGGCGGGCCTGAAGTTCTTCCCCGAGGAGGTGGAGGAGTGCATCAACCAGTTCCCGGGGGTCAAGGAGTCCAGGGTGTACGGCCGGCCACACGCCCACCTGGGCGCGGTGCCCTGCGCGGAGGTCGTCCTGGACTCGCCCGGCTGCGACCTGGCTGCGCTCAGCGCCCATTGCTCCCGCGCCCTCTCCACGTACAAGGTGCCCCTCGAGTTCACGGTGGTCGAGGCCCTGCCCAAGACGCCGGGAGGCAAGATCCTCCGAGGGCCGGCGATGCCGGACGCGGCCGCGATGCGCGTCGAGCGTCCGTAGCCCGCTGATGAGCACCCTCCGCGATTCCGCGCGGCGAGCGGGCGCGTCCTCCGCCCTGAGCGTGGCGATCGTCGGCGCCGGCCCGGCCGGATCCGCGCTGGCCATTCTCCTCGCGCGCCAGGGGGCCGACGTCACGCTGTTCGACCACGGCCGGCACCCGGCGTTGCTGGTCGGAGAGTCCCTCGTGCCCGCCGTGGTGCCGATCTTGAAGCGTCTGGACATCGAGCAGGAGACGGCGGAGCTCGGCCTCCTCAAGCCCGGCGTCTCCTTCGCCTGGTCGCCCGCCGATCGCTTCAGCTTCAGGTTCGCGCGCTTCGCTCCGGCGGTTCCGCCGTACGCCTACAACATCCCGCGCCCACGATTCGACGAGGCATTGCTGGCCAAGGCGGTCGCCTCCGGGGTTCACAAGGTCGTGGCTCACGCCCGGCTGGAGCCCGCCGCCCCCGACGGGACGGGAGCCGAGCTCACGCTGAGCCGCGACACCGTGGCGGCGGCGCCCTCGCTCCAGGGTCGACAGCCGGACCTCATCGTCGACGCCACCGGGCGCGCCCGGCAGGCCGCCCGGGCTCTGAACATCCCGGCCCGGGTCGGCCCGCGCAACGACGTCGCGCACTTCGCTCACTACGAAGGCTTCCGCTGGGACGAGGAGCCGGGTCAGGTGCTGATTGCGCGCCTCCACGCGGGCTGGAGCTGGCGCATCCCGCTCAAGGACCGGCTCTCCGTGGGAATCGTGCTGGGCCGGGAGGATGCCGCCAGCCTGGGCCGCACTCCGGAGGAGCGGCTCGAACGGGCCATCGCGGTCGACCCCTGGCTCTCCTCGACCGCCGGAGGAGGCAAGCGGGTGACCCCCGTGGCCACCTACTCCAACTACCAGCTGATCTCGGAACGGGGAGCCGGGCCCGGATGGGTGATGGTGGGAGACGCCTTCGGCTTCGTGGATCCGATGCTCTCCCCCGGCGTCTTCCTCGCGCTGCGCTCGGCGGAGCTGGTCGCCGACGCCCTGATCCCCTTCGTGCGGCGCCGAGCGATTCCTTTGCCGGCCGAGCTGGCCTTCGCGCTCCGCTCGTATGTCAATGTCCAGACCGCTATGCTGGACGCCTGGATGGAGCTCGTCGCCTATCTCTACGACGGGCGCATGCTGGCGCTCCTGCGCTCCGGGCGCGGTTTGACGCAGGAGCGACCGGGCTTCGTCGCGAGCGCGGCCCAGAATCACATCGAGCGGCACGTCGCGCTGCAGGCCTCCGGAGTGGGTACGACGTCAGGCTACAGCCGGCGCCTGCTGCGCTTCCTGGGGCGCTACGGGCTGCGGGGGGTCGATCCCGCCGATCTGGCCATCCGGTGAAGGGCGCGATCGATGGCACCGGAGGCTCTTGACACCACCCGGCCTCCGGCGTAGTTTCCCGCCCTAGTGCCGTTCCAACTATTCGCGCCTAGGAAGGCACCGTGTACGTCGTTCGTGGACAGATTTAGTATCAACAAGTTGGAACGGCACTAGCCGGGGCAACGATGAGACGACGCCTGTTCCTGGTAGCTCAGCACCACGAGGCGCTCTACGACTGGGCGCTGCAGGAGCTGTCCGACAACGAGCACCTCCAGGTGATCCGTGATCGCCGTTTTGGCGAGCGTCGCCAGGGCCAAGGTGCGACAGACTCCGAGCGGCGCCGTGGCGATCGGCGGCTCCTCCGGCCTAACGTGGACGCCGAGTTGGCGGCGCGCGGTCACGCGGTCGTCTTCCTCACCGAGTAGGGGCGTCGCGAACAGCACCGCCGGCAGCACCGGCGAGGCCCTCCGGTGCCAAGCCATGGCCTTCTGAACCCCCGATCCTCCGCGTCGGCGCTCGATCGGTGGCGCGGGCGAGTTCGCGCTCCGGCGCCGCGTCAATTTTGCAATGCGGACGACCGCGCTGCGAACCTCGTCGAGCTTCCCGGCGAAAACGATCTCGGCCTACTCGATGGTGAGTCGCCTTGCCTCGCGCGACCGCGGCGAAGTCCTGCGCTGTCGGCACCGCCCTTGCACCTCAGGAGTCGCCGACATCGCTCGTAATGGGGGAGGCGACATGGCCACGATCGAGAAATCCATCGAGGTAGACGTGCCGGTGACCACGGCCTACAACCAGTGGACGCAGTTCGAGGAGTTCCCCAAGTTCATGGACGGCGTCAAGGCGGTCGAGCAGCTCGACGACAAGCGGCTGCGGTGGCGGGCCGAGATTGGCGGGCGCGAGAAAGAGTGGGAGGCGGAGATCACCGAACAGCGCCCGGACGAACGCATCGCGTGGCGCAACCGTGAGGGGGCGCACAACGCGGGGGTCGTGACCTTCCACCGCCTCAGCGACTCGCGCTCCAAGGTGATGCTCCAGCTCGAGTACGACCCCGAAGGCGCGGTGGAAAACGTCGGCGACGCTATCGGCGTCGTGTCGAGCAGGGTCGAGGGGGATCTGGAACGCTTCAAGGAGTTCATCGAGGCGCGCGGCCGGGAGACCGGCGCCTGGCGTGGAGAGATCCCGCCGGATCATCGGCGGCCCAGCGCCGCGTAGCATCGTCGAAAGGATGGCGGAGGGCGAGGGATTCGAACCCCCAAGGGGCGTGCGCCCCGGTGGATTTCAAGTCCACTGCCTTACCAGTTGAGGCTAGCCCTCCAGGCCAAGCCTGATCGTTAGTTACGATACACCACCGAATTCCGAGGGGATGGCAGTTTCGGCGGCTTGACGGCGCCGCGAATCGGAGGACACTAGGGGCGACACCGCCAAGCGGGCGGTGGGAGGGACGCCGATGGAGCGCGCTCGCCCTCTCCTCATCATGGCCGTGGTGGGGCTCGTCCTTCTGCCGAGTTCAGCGTGGGCAGGGGGGCGGGGTCAGCGTGGGGGTGTGGTTGTCGTCTCCCCTCGCGGCCGCGTTGTCGTTGCTTCGCCCAGCCCGGTGGTCGTTCGTCCAGGACCGAGAATCTTTGTGGCGCCGACACCGAGCGTCGTCACGACCATTGTTCCCCGGCACCACTTCTTTGTTCCCCGGCAGCACTTCTTCCCCAAGTTTGGGGCACCAGCGATCGTGACCGGCCCGTTCTTCCCGGTCGTCGTCTCCGCACCGCCAGTCATCGTGTCCGCGCCGCCGATCGTATACGCCCAGCCGCCGCCCGTCGTCTATGCCCAGCCGCCCGTCGTGAGTGTGGCGCCGGCTCCCCCGCCCATACCAACTGTCATCGAGCATCCAACCGGGTGGTACCAGCTCCGCGGAGATGGCGTCACGACCCCGTACGTGTGGGTCTGGATTCCGAAGCCACCTCCCCCTCCTCCATCCGAGGCGCCAGCGGGCGTGCCTCCAGAGCCGCCGTCCAAAGCGCCGCCGGCCGACTCGTCCTCGATGCCGCCCGCGCAGCCGCGATCATCCGCGTCCCCAGGCGAAATCTACCGTTGGACCGACGAGGAGGGCGAGGCGCACTGGACCGATCGCCTGAACAACATTCCGGAGCGTTATCGCGCCAACGCGCAACGGTGGTCATGAGACCGGCCGGGCGCGCGGGGCGCCGCTGACGCTGGACGCTCGAGGAGTATATCCGCCTCAGCGCGGCGAGGGTGCGCTGTAGCTCGGCGGAGCGGAACTGAGGGGCGGCGGAGGCGGGGGCGGTGGATTGGGAATCCACACCCAGTGATAGGCGACCGTGACCCCATCGCCTCGTAGCTCATACCGGCCGTGCGGGTACTGGACGACCGTCGGCATGGGCGCAGGCGGTTGAATGGCCACGTACTGATTCGGGTAGACGGAATACCCGCTCGGATACGCGTAGACCGGCGCAGCGTAGATCACGGCGGGCTGGCTCACGATGACCGGCGCTGCGTACACGGGCCGCGCATAGAGCGCCGGAGCGAAGAGCTGGTTGAAGACGGCGAACGAGGCCAGCCCGAGGGCGATCTTGGCGGCACTGCCGGCCTGAGCGGCGGGCGCGGCCAGCGCGACGAGAAGGACCGCGACGAGCAGGACAGCGACCGTTCGGCGCATATCACATCTCCTGACCCCGGATCATACACCTTAATCCCACGCCAACGCACCGGCCGGAAGGCCACGAGGTCGCGGCCGCCTCGCTCCGAGCTAAGCTAGAGTCGGGGCGGCCCCGATGGCCGCCCGCGGGGTGGCGTCAGGTACAGGGCGAGCAGGTGATCGAGATATTGAAGATTCAGGGGCTTGGGAGCGTAGGACACGGCCCCGTGCTCCAGGGTGGCCGCGGTCGCCGTCATGTCGGCCGTCCCGGTCAGCATGATGACCGGAATCCGCGGATCGATCGCGCGGATCTGCTTGAGCACCTCCACCCCGTTCATCTCCGGCATCTCGATGTCCAGAATGACCAGGTCGGGACGCTGGCCGCGCACCACCCGGAGGCCGTCGGGGCCGTTCCCGGCCGTCTCCACGATGTAGGTGTTCTGGGCGAAGTGGGTGTCGATGTACTCGCGCAGGACGTCGACCAGCGCGGCATCGTCGTCGATGATCAGGATGCGCTTGGGGGCGTCGGCCACTGATTGAAGTCTAGCAGAAGAGCGACTGATCGAGGGCGGCGGGAGACGACAGGCGGCCGGCGTCGACGATCGCCCGGAGCAGGCGCGCCAGCAGCGCGCGAACTTCGCCCAGGTGGCCGTCGATGTCGTCCGGCGAGAGCAGCTCGCTCAGGAGCACCCGCGCGCGCGTGGCCTCGAGATCGGTGACGCGCTCGTAGAGCTCGCGGCGTCCAGGCCCGTGCGGCTCGAGGGCGGCGGCGACCCGACCGGCCAGGCGGCCACGCTGTTCCACGTTGCACGCCATCAATGCCTCACTCCCGGCCCAGAGCTTCACCGCCGCCAGCCGCGGGTTGGCCTCCCGACGGTGGGTGGCCAGCGCGTCGAGGGCCAGCCGGAAGCGCGGGGCTTCCAGGAGATCGGCGAGGCCGGGCAGTCGCGGCCACACCCACTCGAGATCGGCGGCGGTGACGATGGTCGGTCCACCGACACGCCGGACCTGGGCGACGTCCTCGAGCAGACCGGCCGTGCAGCGACCGTCCACGATGGCGGCGATCGTCGACCAGGAATAATCGGCAAACGCGGGAAGGACCAGCTCGCCGCCCGTCCGGATGCGGAGGGCCGCCACGATCAGCACCGCGAGATTCATCGCCACCGGGAGCGTCGCGCCCAGCTTACGCTCCACGACCAGCTCGTAGCGCAGCGCCGGCATGTAGCGGCCGAGAGCGGCGAAGAGCCGCGGCTCGCGCAGCGCGGCGGCCAGCTCGGCTTCGGTGGGCGGATCGACGACGCGCACCAGGCGCGCGGCCGGATCGAACGCGAACTGCTCGAGCTCGCTCTCGAGCCCCGGCAGCGCGAAGTACCAGCACTCGCCGGACAGGCCGGCGAGGCGGGCCGCGGCCCGCGCCCGGCGCTCGCCGAGCGGGGTCGGCGTTACCCCACCGGCGTCAGGCGCTCGAGCCCATCCATGTAGGGGCGGAGCGCCGCAGGGATCGTCACGGTCCCGTCCCCCTCCTGATAATTCTCGAGCACGGCGATCAGCGTGCGGCCCACGGCGAGCCCGGAGCCGTTGAGCGTGTGGCAATACTCGGCCCGGCCCCCGCCGTGGGGACGAAAGCGGATCTCCGACCGCCGCGCTTGGTACGCCTCGCAGTTCGAGCACGAGGAGATCTCGCGATACCTGCCCTGCCCCGGCAGCCAGACCTCGAGATCGTAGGTCATGGCCGCGTTGGGGCCGAGGTCGCCGGTGCAGAGCGCGACGACCCGATACGGGATCTCCAGGCGCCGCAGGACCTCCTCGGCATTGCCGGTCATCGATTCCAGCTCGTCGTAGGATTGCGCCGGCGTCGTGACCTTCACCAGCTCCACCTTATCGAACTGGTGCTGCCGGATCATGCCCTTCGTGTCCTTGCCGTAGGTGCCCGCTTCCCGCCGGTAGCAAGGGGTGAAGGCGACATAGCGGCGGGGCAGGGTCCGCTCGGGCAGGAACTCCCCGGCGTGCAGCGCCGTGAGCGGCACTTCCGCGGTGGGGATCAGGTAGAGCGTCCGGTTCTCCTCGGGCTCGCTCGTCTTGAAAAGGTCCTCCTCGAATTTCGGCAGTTGCCCGGTGCCGAGCATCGTCTGGGCGTTCACCAGGTGCGGCACCCAGACCTCGGTGTAGCCGTGCTCGCGCGTGTGCAGGTCCAGCATGAGCTGGATGAGCGCGCGCTCGAGCCGGGCGGCCGCGCCCCAGAGCACGGTGAAGCGGGCCTTGGCGATCTTCCCCGCCCGCTCGAAGTCGAGACCCAGCGTCTCCCCCAGCACCTCGTGCGGTTTCGGCGGGAACGGAAACCGCCGGGGCTCGCCCCACCGGCGGACCTCACGGTTGTCCTCGGCGGAGGCGCCCACGGGCACGGAAGGGTGCGGGAGGTTGGGGAGCTGGAGCACCAGGCGCTCGATCTCGTCGTCGATGGCCTTGGTGTCGGCGTCGAGCGTCTTGATCCGGTCGGCGACCTCGCGCATCCGCCCCTGCTCGGCGGCGGCATCCTCGCCGCGCCGCTTGGCCTGGCCGATCGCCTCGGAGGCGCGGTTGCGGAGGGCCTTGAGCTCCTCGGCGTCTTTGATCAGCCGCCGGCGCTCGGCGTCGCGGGCGAGCAGCTCCTTGATGAGCGCGGCGGCGCTGCCGCCGCGGGTGGCCAGCGCCCGCTCGACCGCTTCCGGTTGCTCGCGGATCAGCCGCAAATCCAGCACGGCTGCTACTGCGCTTCGGGAGTGGTCTGTTCGCCTTCCACGCGCGCGACCGAGCCGACCCGGTCGTCGGCCTCCAGCTCGATGATGCGCACGCCCCACGTGTTCCGGCCCTGCGAGGAGACGTCGGGGGCCTGGATGCGGATCAGCTTGCCCTTGGTGGTGACGACCAGAATATCGTCCTCGTCGCGGATCTGCAGCATGCCCACCACGTTGCCGTTCCGGCCCCCCGTCTTGATGTCGATGATCCCCTTGCCGGCCCGGCCTTGCAGCCGGTACTCCTCCAGAGGCGTTCGCTTTCCGTACCCTCGTTCCGTGACGGTAAGGATGGTCACACCCTCCTGCACCACCTCGGCCGCGATGACCTCGTCGCCCTCGTCCAGCTCGATGCCGCGAACTCCGGCGGCGCCCCGCCCCATCGGGCGCGCCTCCTCCTCGGTGAACCGGATGGCCATGCCAAGCTTGGTGGCGATCATCACCTCGCGCCGCCCGTCGGTCCGCCGGGCCGCCATCACCTCGTCGCCGTCGTCCAGGCCGATGGCCTGGATGCCGCCGGCGCGCGGGTGCGAGTAGGCCTCCAGCTCCGTCTTCTTCACCTTGCCCTGCTTGGTGACGAAAAGGATGTAGCCCCCGGCCGCGAAGTCGCGCACGGGCACGCAGGTCGCCACCCGCTCGCCCTCGCCCAGCGACAGGAGGTTGACCATCGCCTTGCCCTTGGCCTGGCGCCCGCCCTCGGGGATCTCGTACACTTTGAGCCAGTGGACCTTGCCGAGGTTCGTGAAGAAGAGCAGGTACGAGTGGGTGGAGGCGACGAAGAGGTCTTCGACGATGTCCTCCTCTTTCGTCTCCATGCCGGTGACGCCCTTGCCGCCGCGCCGCTGGCTCCGGTACGACTCGATGTGGGTGCGCTTGATGTAGCCGGAGCGGGTGATGGTGACCACCATCTCCTCGTCGGCCAGGAGATCTTCGATCGTGAGCTCGGCCGTTTCCGTCAGAATCTCCGTCCGGCGGGCGTCCCCGTACTCTTCCTTGAGAGCCAGCAGCTCCTGCTTGATGATGGCCATCAGTTTCGCGTCGGAGGCGAGGATGCCCGTCAGCTCCTGGATCAGCGCCAGCGTCTGCTCGTGCTCCTCGACCACCTTGTGGCGCTCGAGCTGGGTCAGGCGCTGCAGCCGCATGTCCAGGATGGCCTTGGCCTGGATCTCGCTGAGCTCCAGGCGGCTCATCAGCGCTTCCTTGGCGGCGTCGGGGCTCTCGGCCTGGCGGATCAGGCGGATGACCTGGTCGAGGTGCTCCACCGCCTTGCGGAGGCCCGCCAGCACGTGGGCTTTTTCCTCGGCCCGGGTCAGGTCGAAGCGCGTCCTCCGTGTGACGATCTCGCGGCGGAAGCGGACGAAGGCCTCCAGCATCTCCTTGAGGTTGACGATCTGGGGCCGCCGGTCGACCAGGGCCAGCATGATGACGCCGAAGGTCGTCTGCATCTGGGTGTGCTTGTGGAGCTGGTTCAGGATGATCTGGGGAATCTCCCCACGGCCCAGCTCGAGCACGACGCGGATGCCCTCCCGATTCGACTCGTCACGGATCTCCGAGATGCCATCGATCTTCTTCTCCGCGCTGAGCTCGGAGATCTTTTCGATCAGGCCCGCCTTGTTCACCTGGTAGGGCAGCTCGGTGATGATGATGGCCTCGCGCCCGCCCCGCATCTTCTCGGCGTGCGCCTTGGCCCGGAGCGTGATCGTGCCCCGGCCCGTGGTGTACGCCTCGCGGATCCCGCCAGGGCCGTAGATGTAGCCCCGGGTCGGGAAGTCGGGGCCCTTGACCACCCCCATGAGCTGCTCGATCGACGTGGCGGGGTCGTCGATCAGCATGACCAGCGCGTCGACGATCTCGGAAAGGTTGTGGGGCGGGATGTTCGTCGCCATGCCGACCGCGATGCCCGCCGAGCCGTTGACGAGGAGGTTGGGCACGCGCGTGGGCAGGACGACCGGCTCCTGGAGCGACTCGTCGAAGTTGGGGACGAAGTCGACGGTCTCCTTGTCGATGTCGGCGAGCATCTCGTGAGCGATCTTGGCCAGGCGGACCTCGGTGTAACGCATGGCCGCCGGCGGGTCGCCGTCGATCGAGCCGAAGTTGCCCTGCCCGTCGACCAGCGGATAGCGGAGAGAGAACTCCTGCACCATCCGCACCAGCGCCTCGTAGACCGGCGAGTCGCCGTGGGGATGGTACTTGCCGAGGACCTCGCCCACCACGCGGGCGGCTTTCTTGTACGCGCGGTTCCAGTTGAGCCCCAGCTCGTTCATCGCGTAGAGGACCCGCCGATGCACGGGCTTGAGGCCGTCGCGAATGTCGGGGAGCGCCCGGCCGACGATGACGGACATGGCGTAGTCCAGGTAGGACTTCCGCATTTCCTCTTCGATCGGGACCGGGACCTGGCGTTCGTTCGGCATCGTGCTCCTGCTTATCGATCGGGCATCCGGAGCCCCGCGTGCTCGGTCAGGCCACCCTCGGTTCGAGGCGAGCTCGCGTCACCCGCTACAATCAGATGTCGAGGTTGGCGACGTCCAGCGCGTGCTTCTCGATGAACTCGCGCCGCGGCTCGACGGCGTCGCCCATGAGGACCGTGAACATCTCGTCGGCGCCCACCGCGTCTTCCATCGTGACCTTGAGCAGCGTCCTCGTCTCCGGGTTCATCGTCGTCTCCCAGAGTTGCTCGGGATTCATCTCGCCCAACCCCTTGTAGCGTTGGACGCTGGCCCCGGCGCGCGACAGCTCCAGCGCCGCGCCCAACAGCTCCTCGACGCTCTTGACCTGGCGCTCCCGCCCCTCGCCCTCGCTCACCGTCGTGGAGCCTTTGGCGAGCGGCGCCACCTTGTCCCAGAGCTCCAGCAGCGTCGCGTAGTCGGCGGACTTGAACAGATCGGTGCTGAACGACACGGTGGGGGGGCCGGCGATCGTCACCGTGTGGCCGTCGCCGTTGTCGCCGTTCTGGACGTGCACGGTAAAGCCGTTAACGGCCGCCGCGGCCGCCACCAGCGCCTCGCCGATTTCGGCGTGGCCGACGCCGCGCTTCGTTCCCCGGAACTTCGTGCGGAGCAGCTCCCGGAGGATCGGCGCCGGCACCCCCCGCTTGACCAGCTTACCGAAGAGCGCCTGGAATTCGGCGGCCCCGCGCAGCAGCTCCAGCAGCGGCTCGCCGGTGAGCGGTGCCCTCGTCCCCGGCACCTTCACGCTGGCCGTCTCCACCCACGTCGTGAGGAAGAAGTCCTGGAACTCGCGCTCGGACATCAGGTACTTCTCGACCTTGCCCTTCTTCACCTTGAACAGCGGCGGCTGGGCGATGTAGAGGTGGCCCCGCTCGATCACCGCCACCATGTGGCGGAAGAAGAAGGTGAGCAGCAGCGTCCTGATATGGGCGCCGTCGACGTCGGCGTCCGTCATCAGGATGATCTTGTGGTAGCGGAGCTTGGCGACATCGAACTCCTCGGGCCCGATGCCCGTCCCCATCGCCGAGATGAGGAGGCGGATCTCGTTGTGGGAGAGGACCTTGTCGTAGCGGGCCTTCTCCGCGTTGATGATCTTGCCGCGCAGCGGCAGCACGGCCTGGGTCCGCCGG
>DASYUQ010000141.1 GCA_036001065.1 Candidatus Methylomirabilota bacterium | reverse complement strand
CCGCCGCGCCGTGGCGTCCCCTTACGTCGGCCTCCTCACCGCGGCCTGGACCGAGCAGGCCGAAGTCGCCAGCGCGACGGCCGAGGGGCTGAGCGCCGTCGCCGTCGTCACCGTGGGCTTGAGCAACGCGGTCGGCGCCGGCCGGGGCGCTGCCGCCGTCTGGACGCCGTCGACGATCAACACGATCGTCCTGGTCGACGCCGCGCCCGAGCCAGCGGCCCTGGTGAATCTGGTCATCACCGCGACCGAGGCCAAGACCCTCGCGCTGGCCGAGGCCGGGGTCCGCGCCGCCGACGGCGGGCTGGCCAGCGGCACCTCGACGGACGCGGTCGTGGTGGCGGCGACCGGCGGCGGCCGAAGCTGCCGGTTCGGTGGCCCGTCGAGCGAGCTGGGCGCGGTGGCGGGGCGCGCGGTGAAATCGGCGCTCGACGCCGGCATCAGCCGCTGGCTTCGGGAGAACTCGTGAGCCGTCGTTCGTTCGCAGGCTTGACGGTATCGGTGCTCCTCCACGGCGCTCTCGTGCTGGGCGTGGCCCTCGTCATCCCGCGCGCCGATCGCCTCCCGGCCCTCTTCATCGATCTGACTGAGGCGGCCGGAGAGCGGGCGCGCGGCGAACGCCTCAGCGGCACGCCGGTACCGGCGACGGCGCGTGCGGTGGCGCCCGTTCAAAGTCGCGAGCGCGGACCCGACGCGATCCGGGCGCCGGCGACCGCGCCGCGCCGCGCCAGCGACGCCCCCGTGCCGGCGGCGCCGGTTGAATCGTCGCCGCCGGTCAAACTGCCGCCGTCGGTCGAACCCTCGCCACCGTCGGAGGAACCTCCCAGCCTCGTTCTCCCGGCTCCTCAGGGGTCGCCGTCCGGCGATTCGGAGGCGTCCGCGGCGACGCGTGAGGGGCCGGGCACGCCCGATGGGTCGACGACGCGCGCCGACGCGACGCACACAGAGCGAGGCGAGGGCGGCGCGCTCGCCGCTCTCGCCGGGGACAGGCGAGGCACCGGGTTCGGAGCCAGGCCTGGACGGGAGCTCGCGCTGGCCGTCCCCCGCGGCGGCTCCGGCGATGATCGCGCGGCGTACTCGGGTTACCTCGCGCATCTCCGCCGGCGGATCCAGGAGGCCCTGCGTTATCCTGCCGCGGCGCGCCGCCGAGGCCTGGCCGGGACGGTGACCGTCGAGCTGACGATCCTGCCGAACGGCGCGATCGGTCCCGTGTCCGTGATCCAGCCCTCGGCGCACCCGGTGCTCGATGAGGCCGCGGTGGCGACCGTGCGCAGCCTTCGAGCCCACCCCTTCCCGGCCGAGCTGCCCGGCCGAACGCTCACCGTCCGCCTCCCGGTGGTCTTCGCGCTGCAGTGAGCGGTTTGCCGCTAGAATGGCGCCGAATCCCCGAGCCCGGGAGGCCGGCGCCATGGCGAGCAGCACGACCGAGAAGGAGCTGGATGGGACCACCACCGACTACGAGGACATCGCCGTCGGCGGTGACCGCGTCGAGCGGCTCCTCACCGAGCTGTTCGCCGAGCACTGGTCGCGCATCACGGTGGGACCGCTGATCCAGGGCGCGGCCTGGGAGATCCGCTTCACGGCGGCGCCCAAGCTCAGCATGCTCGACGGCTACCTGACCGCGGACACCGGCGCCTGGCACTTCCACCTCTGTGTCGGCGACACCTCGGGCCCGGCGGCCCAGGCCCGTCGGGTGGCTCGCGCGGCGTTCTTCCGCACCATGGGCGGGACGTGCTCGCCGGCGACCTACGGCCTCCGGGTCTGGAACGGGCTCGGCGAGCAGATGCTGACCGTGCTCTTCCCGAACCCTTACTACGACGACGACTCGAACCGCCTGCGCGAAGCCGACTGGACACGGATCGAGTTGTGGGAGGACTTCCGGCAACGCTATCGCTCATGAGGGCCGCGCCCTGCGTAATGATCCAGGGCACGGCGTCCGGCGTCGGCAAGAGTCTGCTGACCGCCGCGCTCTGCCGGATCTTCGCCCGACGGGGCTACCGCGTCGCCCCGTTCAAGGCGCAGAACATGGCGCTGAACTCTGCCGTCACCGCCGACGGTCGCGAGATCGGGCGCGCCCAGGCCGCGCAGGCGGAGGCGGCGGGCCTCGAGCCCACCGTGGACATGAACCCGATCCTCCTCAAGCCCGAGGCCGACGATCGCTCTCAGGTGATCGTGCGGGGCGCGCCCGTGGGGAGCCTGACGTTTAGGGAGTACGGACGGCGGCGCGGCCAGCTCCTGGGGGTGGTGGAGGAGAGCCTCGGCCGTCTCCGCCGCACGTACGACCTCGTGATCATCGAGGGCGCGGGGAGCCCCGCCGAGATCAACCTCAGCGACGGCGAGATCGTCAACATGCGCATCGCGCGACTCGCGGAGGCCCCGGTGCTGCTCGTCGGCGACATCGACCGGGGCGGCGTCTTCGCCGCGTTTGTGGGAACGCTCGAGCTGCTCGACGCGGACGATCGCGCGCGGGTGACCGGATTCATCGTGAACAAGTTTCGGGGGGATGGCGCCATCCTGGCGCCGGGCCTCGACGCGCTCGTCCGGCGCACGGCCGTGCCCGTCCTGGGCGTCGTACCCTTTCTGGACAGGCACCTCGTCCCCGCGGAGGACTCGCTCGACCTCGACGACCTTCCTCCGTCCCCCGGACCCCATGTGCTCGAGATCGCCGTCGTCAGGCTGCCGCGCATCGCAAACTTCGACGACTTCGAGCCGCTGGCCGGCGAGCCGGGCGTGCACGTGCGCTTCGCCAGGGGCGCCGCGGACCTGGCGGCGGCCGACCTGATCGTGCTGCCGGGGAGCAAGGGCACGATCGCCGACCTCGGCTGGCTCCGGGCCACCGGACTCGCCGACGCGATCGTGGCGGCGGCGCGCCGGAAGGTGCCGGTCCTCGGCATCTGCGGCGGCTATCAGATGCTCGGCCGGACGCTGCACGATCCTGACAGAGTGGAATCGCCGGTGGCGACGGCACCGGGGCTGGGGCTGCTGGCCATCGAGACGACCTTCGCGAAGACGAAGACGACCGTCCGCGTCAGGGCGACAGTCGCCGCCACGATCGGCCCGTTCGCGGGGGCCGCGGGCGCCAACCTCTCGGCCTACGAGATCCACATGGGCGCGAGCGAGGTCGGCGAGGCGGCGCGTCCCTTCACCGTCACCGAGCGCGGTGGTCGCCCCGCGGACGATCGCGAGGGGGCGATGAGGGGGGACGGCACCGTCCTCGGAACTTACCTGCATGGCCTCTTCGCCAACGATGCGCTGCGCCGGGCGCTGCTCCTGTGTCTGGCGCAGCGCAAGGGCGCCGCGCTCGATCCGCAGTGGGGCGCCCCCCAGAGCCAGGCGGCGCGCTACGACCGGCTCGCCGACGCCGTCGCCGCGGCGGTGGACGTGGCCGCCATCGCCAAGCTCGCCCGCCTCTGAGCGGCCCGGCTGCCGCCGGCGTCGTCCTCCTCGCGCTGGCCCTCGACCTCGTCTTCGGCGACCCGCCGAACCGCTGGCATCCGGTGGCCTGGATCGGCCGCGCGCTCGGCGCCGGCCGCCGCCGGCTCGCGAGAGGATCGCCGTCACGGCTACTGGTGAGCGGGGCGCTGCTCACCCTGGTGGTGACGGCGCTGGCCGCCGGAGCGGGATGGATGGTGACGGCGCTCTCGGGCAGCCTCGGCGCGCTCGGTCTGCTCGTCGAGGCGCTCGCGCTCAAATCGATGCTCTCGGCCCGCGGACTGGCGGAGGCGGCGCGGGCCGTCGCTCGCGATCTGGACCACGGCGACCTGGCCGCCGCCCGCGCCTCCGTGGGCCGCCACCTCGTGAGCCGGCCCACGGCCGGGCTCGACGAGTCTCACGTAGCCTCGGCGGCCATCGAGTCCGTCGCCGAGAATCTGACCGACGCCGTTGTCGCCCCGCTGCTCTACTATGTCGCCCTCGGTCTGCCCGGCGTCGTGGCCTACCGCGCCGTCAACACGGCCGACGCGATGATCGGCTACCGGGAGGGCGTCCTCGAGCACTTCGGCAAGGTGGCCGCGCGCCTGGACGATCTGCTGAACCTGATCCCGGCCAGGCTTGCCGCGGCGGCGCTGGTCGTGGCAGCGGCGCTGACGGGCGCCGACGCGCGGCGAGGCTTCCACGTCATGCGGCGGGACCACGGCCGGACCGCGAGCCCCAACGCGGGATGGACGATGGCGGCGATGGCGGGAGCCCTCGGGCTGGTGCTCGAAAAGCCGGGACACTATCGGCTCGGGGAGGGAAGGCTCCCCGCCCCGGACGACATCCCACAGAGCGTCAGGGTGATGGCCGTCGCGGCTCTCTTGACCGCGGTCGTCGTCGCCCTGGTAGAAGTGATGGTTCGCTAGATTATGCCTGGAGTTAGCTGGTTATATCTCATATCAGACATGAGTGCGTTCCGGCTTCGGGTCGCTCACGCCGATCATGGAGTCGCGGGTCACCAGCGATCCCAGGTCCGCCTCGCTCAGATGCTCGGTGCCCAGCGGGCGCCGCGGCAGGACGAGGTAGCGCATGTCCGCGGTGCTGTCGAGCACCCGCACCTCGACCTTCGGCGGAAGCTCGAGGCCGAACTCCCGTATGACACCGCGCGGATCGGCCACCGTGCGGGCCCGGTAGTCGAGGCTCTTGTACCAGGCGGGCGGGGGGCCCAGGAGCATGCGCGGGTAACAGGAGCAGAGAGTGCAAACGACCACGTGGTGGACCTTGTCCGTGTTCTCCACCACGACCAGTCGAGCGTAGCTGGTCAGATCGAGCCCCAGCTCGGCGGCCGCCGCTTTGGGGTCGGCCAGTAGCCGGACCTTGAACGCGGGGTCCACCCACGCGCGGGCGACGAGCTTGGCGCCGTCCGCCGGCGTCCGCGAGACGAGCGTATCGATCGCCGAGCGGATGTCGGCAGTGGAGAGGACGCCCTTCTCGGTCAGGAGCGCCTCCAGGGCGCGAGCCCGCCTGGCCAGGGGCGAGGCGTGACCGCCGTCGCGGATCGGCGCGTGCTCGTCGCGGTGGTCGTGATCTTGGCTCATGCGGAGCCCCCCTCCGGGGAAAGCCAGTGCTCATAGACGTCGACGTAGAGCGTGTCGGTCGGGGGCCCCGAGTAGCGGGGCCAGAGGTCCGTCTGGCGGAACCCGACCAGATAGAGGGGTTGCTTGGGCAGTCCCTCGCCGCCGTACGCCAGCGACTCGGGGTTGCGGAACTCGCCGTGCGCGATCGCCACCCAGCCCGACTTGCCCCGGATGTAGGCCGGGGTCCGGATGTGACCGGCGCGGTCGTCGGTACGCACGCGCACGCGGTCTCCCTCGCGAAATCTCACGCGCGGCACTCCTCGCCGAGCGTGGCCGCCTTCGCGTCGATCTCCTCGCGAGTGACGATCTTCTTCTCGATCATCAGGCGCTCGACGGCGGCGATCCAGCGCTCGTAGTAGCTGAGCGATTCGTACTCGGCTGCCGGCAGGCTCTCGATCGCCCGCCGGAGCTCGTCGATGCGGATCACGCGTCGGTGAGGGCTGGCCAGGGACTGGACGAGCGCATCGGCCAGCAGCTCCCAATCCGCCAGCTGGTGCTCCTGCCGGTCGATGGCGCCGGCGCCCGGCCATCCGCCCCGGTCGTGGACTCGTGTCATGGCGACCTCCCTCCAGGCTCCCGAACTCGGCGCTCCTATCCTACACGAGGCCGCCCGGCCCCTTTTTCTTCGGCAGGATGGGACCGCATGGGTATGATGAGGCGTGATCGCCGCCATCGCGCGGCGATTTTGGTTTGCAGTGCGAGCCGCAGGACGCCGCCGGGCTGCGGGGCGAGCCGCAGGGCGGCCAGGGGCTGGGGCCCCTGCGCTCGAGGCGAGCGGAGGTAAATCCCGCCCGTCCGAGGCGAGCCTATGAATGGTCTGCGAGCCGCAGGACGCCAGCGGGCTGGGCCCCGCCCGTCCGAGGCGAGCTTATGAATGGCCGTGCGAGTCTATGAAAGACCCATGAGCAAGAGCCTCACGGAGCGGTTGACCGAGGGGGTGAGGACGGCGCTGGCGAAGGCAGGGTTGCCCGAGCCCGAGGCCTGCCTCTGGGAGATCCCGCGTGAGGCGGAGCACGGCGACTACGCGACAAACACCGCCATGGTGCTGGCCAAGGCCGCCCGCCGGTCGCCGCGCCAGATCGCCGAGCTCATCGTGAAGCACTTCCCACCCCTGCCCGAGGTGGAGCGCCTGGAGGTCGCCGGCCCCGGGTTCCTGAACGTGGTGCTCTCGGCGGCGTGGTGCGCTCAGGCCCTCCGCGACATCCTGGCCGCCGGCGCCGCGTACGGTCGCGGTGAGACCCTGCGGGGGACGCGGATCCGGCTGGAGTTCGTCTCGGCGAACCCGACCGGCCCGCTGGTGATCGTCAACGGGCGCGCCGCGGCGATAGGCGACTCGCTCGCGCGCCTCTTGCGCGCCCAGGGCGCCCACGTCACCAGCGACTACTACATCAACGACGCCGGCACCCAGTTCGAGGCGTTGGCCCGCTCGTTCGAGGCCCGGGTGCGCCAGGCGCTCGGGGCCAAGGCCGCGCTGCCCGAGAATGGCTACCCCGGCGAGTACCTGATCGAGCTGGCCGCGGAGTACCTCAAGGAGCAGCGCATCGGCACCCCCGAGGAGCTCGACGCGCGGCTCGCCCCGCACGCCGCCGGGGCGGACGTCGTGGAGCATTTCGGCCGCTGGGCGGTCGCGCGCATCGTCGATCAGCAGCGCGCGGTCCTGCGAGACTACGGTGTCGAGTTCGACCTCTGGACATCGGAGCAGCGGGACGTCCGGGCCCGGCACCTACCCGAGAAGGCGCTCGAGGAGCTGGCCGCCCGCGGGCTCACCCACGAGCACGAAGGCGCCCTCTGGTTCCGCTCGCCGGAGTTCGGCGACGACAAGGATCGCGTGCTCCGGCGCTCGACTGGCGAGCTGACCTACTTCGCGGTCGACCTCGCCAACCACCACTACGTGAAGTTCCCGGGCGCCGATCGCGTGATCGATGTCTTCGGTCCGGATCACCACGGCTACGTCCCCCGGCTGCGGGCGGCGATGGAGGCGCTCGGGCATCCGCCCGGCACCTTCGAGGTGCTCATCGTACAGCTCGTCACCTTGCTGCGCGACGGCCAGCCCGTGCGCATGTCCAAGCGCCGGGGCGAGTTCGTGCTGATGGAGGAGCTGCTGGAGGAGGTGGGCCGCGACGCCGCGCGCTTCACGTTCCTCACGCGCCGCCACGACAGCCCGCTGGAGTTCGACCTCGGCCTGGCCACCCGCCAGTCGGCCGAGAACCCCGTGTACTACGTGCAGTACGCGCACGCCCGCATCCGATCCATCTGGAAGCAGGTGGCGGAGCAGGGGATCCGCGTGCCGCCGTGGAGCGAGATCGATCTCACGCCCCTGACGCTGCCGGAGGAGCGGGCGCTGATGAAGCGGCTCGTGCAGTTCCCCGCGCTCGTCGCCGGCGCCGCTCACGCGCTGGAACCGCACCGGATCGGCTACTGGCTGGGAGAGCTGGCGGGCCTTTTCCACCCCTACTACAAGTCCCACCGGGTGATTCAGCCCGACCGGGGTCTGATGTTCGCGCGTCTGGCCCTCTGCACCGCCGTGGGCCAGGTTCTCCACAACGGCCTGGACCTGCTCGGCGTGAGCGCGCCGGAGAGCATGTGATGAAGCGGCGGCCGCCCGAATCCCATCGGGTCGGGTCGTTCCTCGTCATCCTCGGGTTCGTGGCCGTTCTCGGCGTCGCCTTCGGGGCGGGGGTCGTCGCCGGACGCCACTGGCCCCGGCTGCTGCCCTCGCTCGGGAGCGGCGCGACGGTGCGGGCCGAGCGCGAGGCCGCGGCCCGCCGGGAGGCGCGGCTCGGCGAGCGCGCTCGCGCGTCCGAGCCCGCACCGGTGCTCACCTTCTATCAGGAGCTGACCGCGCCGCTGACGGCGCCGCCGCCCGTACCGAAGCCGAAGAAGGCGGAAGCGCCCAAGCCCGAGGCGCCCCCGGCGCCCAGCGGGGAGCCGCCAGTTCCGGAGCCCGGGCCCGCGGCCGACCGCCGCTTCACGATCCAGGTCGGCGCGTTCAAGACACGCGCGCAGGCGGAGGCGATGCGCGCCATGCTCGCCGACGTCGGCCACGAGGCGTACGTCGCCGAGCTGGACGGAGTCGCCGGCGCGCGCTATCGCGTCCGCGTCGGAGCGTTCGCCTCCCGCGAGGAGGCGCGCGAGATGGCCGAGCGTCTGAGCACCGAGCGCCAGTTCCCCTCCTACGTCACCCTCCGCTAGTGCCGTTCCAACTATTCGCGCCTAGGAAGGCACCGTGTACGTCGTTCGTGGACAGATTTAGTATCAACAAGTTGGAACGGCACTAGGAGACTCGGAGGGGGGCTCCGCCCCCCTTCCGAAACCTCCCCCAGGAACAGGTTGCGCCGGCAAAGCCGGCGCTCGAACCGTGGCAAGTTCGATGAGTGCGTCGGCGAGACTGACCATTCCCCGACAGACCGCGAGTCGGCGCGCCCGCCGCGGCGCGTCATGGTGCTATAATTGAAATCGCATGAATCAGGTCTACAAGAACCTCGCCCTGTGGATGGTGATCGGCCTCATCGTCATCCTCCTGTTCACCGTCTTTCAGGGCGCCCAGCAGAGCGGCCAGGAGCAGCCGAACTTCTCCGAGTTCCTCCGCGCCGTCGAGCAGGGCCGCGTCGATTCGGTGGTGATCCGCGGCAACCTCGTCACCTACACGCTCCGGGACGATACTCAGACCCGCCGGACCACCTACATCGTCGACTACCCGGACCTGATCAAGATGCTCCGCGAGCGGGGCGTCCGCATCGCGGTGAAGCCGCCCGACGCGAGCCCCTGGTACACCATCTTCCTCCAGTGGGTTCCGATGCTGCTGTTCATCGGCGTGTGGATCTTCTTCATGCGCCAGATGCAGGGCGGGGGCGCCAAGGCGCTCAGTTTCGGGAAGGCGAGAGCACGGTTGATTTCCGAGAAACAAAACAAAGTGACCTTCCAAGATGTTGCCGGTGTCGATGAAGCAAAAGAAGAGCTGCGGGAGATCATCGATTTTCTAAAGGACCCGCAGAAGTTCCAGAAGCTGGGCGGCAAGATCCCCAAGGGCGTCTTGCTGGTGGGGCCGCCCGGCACCGGGAAAACGCTCCTGGCCAAGGCGATTGCTGGCGAAGCCAACGTCCCTTTCTTCTCGATTTCGGGCTCGGATTTCGTCGAAATGTTCGTGGGCGTCGGCGCCTCGCGCGTGCGCGACCTCTTCGAGCAGGGCAAGAAGCACGCGCCCTGCATCATCTTCATGGACGAGATCGACGCCGTGGGCCGCCATCGGGGAGCGGGGCTGGGCGGCGGCCACGACGAGCGTGAGCAGACGCTGAACCAGCTCCTCGTCGAGATGGACGGGTTCGAGACCAACGAGGGCGTCATCCTCATCGCGGCCACCAACCGGCCCGACGTCCTCGATCCCGCG
>DASYUQ010000140.1 GCA_036001065.1 Candidatus Methylomirabilota bacterium | reverse complement strand
CGTGCGGGGGCCGAACGCCCGGAATAATTCCTAGCGCTTGAAGCCCGCGTAGCGGGTCGGCGGGCAATGTCCCTCAGTGCAGGGGGATTGATGCAGCGGTTCATCGCGAGACGAGCCTTTCAGAGTCTTCTGGCCATCTGGGTCATGAGCCTCATCGTGTTCGGTCTGGCGCGCGTCACCGGCAACCCTCTGGACGTGATGTTGCCGCTGGAGGCCGGGCCCGAGGATTACGAGCGGCTCTCCAAGCACTGGGGACTGGATCAACCGCTCTACGCCCAGTACGTCATCTTCCTGAGCAAGGCCGTACAGGGCGACTTCGGGAACTCCTGGAAGTGGCACGGCTATACGGCCATGGGCCTGGTGCAGCAACGCCTGCCCGCGACCCTCCAGCTCGCCGGCTTCGCGCTGGTCATCAGCATCGTGATCGCGGTGCCCATCGGTGTGATGGCCGCAGTCATGAAAGGCACCTCCTGGGACTCCGGGGCAAAGCTCATCGCCCTGCTCGGCCAGTCTTTGCCCGGCTTCTGGCTGGGGATCGTCCTGATGTGGATTTTCGCGGTTCACCTGGGTTGGTTTCCGACCTCGGGTCGGGGCGGGATCGAATACATGATCCTCCCGGCCATTACGCTCGGCTGGTTCCAGGTCGCCGTCATCATGCGGCTGGTCCGCTCGTCCATGCTGGACGTGCTGGACAGCGAGTTCGTGAAGCTGACCCGCATCAAGGGGCTCGCGGAGTGGAAGGTGATCTGGAAGCACTGTTTGCGCAATGCGGCCATCGCGCCCCTGACCTTCTTCGCCATCATCGCCGGGGTCCTGATGACGGGTTCCGTAATCACCGAAAGCGTCTTTTCCTGGCCGGGCACCGGGCTGCTCGTGGTGGATGCCGTGAGGGCCCGGGACTTCCAGGTGGTCCAGGCCGTCGTGATCGTCTTTTCCGGGATCTTCATTCTCACCAACCTTGTGGTCGACATTCTCTATGCCTACCTCGACCCGCGGATCCGGTATCAGTGAGGACTGCTAAGGAGGCTGAATCATGGCGACGGTGACGGCGAGAACACTCCCCTGGTATGCGCCGCCCAGGGTTGCCCAGGCGATGCGTCAGGCGAGGCGGTACCCGCTGGTGCCAATCGCGCTTCTCACGTTCCTCATGGTGATCCCCGCCCTGTTTGCGGCGCAGATCGCGCCCTACGACCCCTTGAAGGGGGCCCTGGCCAAACGGTTGACGCCGCCGGCCTGGGAGCAGGGCGGCACCATCGAGCATCCCCTGGGCACCGACAAGCTCGGGCGCGACATCCTGAGCCGGATGATCCACGGCGCCCGGGTCTCGCTCACGGTGTCCCTGGTGGCCATCTTCGTCGGCGGCATCATCGGCACCAGCCTGGGCATCATGTCGGGCTACTTCGGGGGACGGGTGGACGCCGTGCTCATGCGCCTGGTGGACATCTCGCTGTCCTTACCGACGATCTTGTTAGCCCTGGTCCTGGTCGCCGCGGTGGGCCCCAGCTTCGGGACGGTGATCATCGTGCTCGTGGTGCTCCTGTGGGCGCGCTATGCGCGGCTGGTTCGCGGGGAGACCCTCAGCATCAAGGAGCGGGACTTCATCGCGAGAGCGCGGGTGGCCGGGGCCTCGCACACCCGCATCATGGCCCGTTACATCTTCCCCAACGTCGTCAACTCCCTGATCGTCCTGGCCACGCTCCAGGTGGGATACGTCATCCTGCTCGAGTCCGCGCTCAGCTTCCTGGGGGCAGGGCTCCCGCGTCCCACCCCGGCATGGGGCCTCATGATCGCGGATGGACGAGAACTGATCGTCACCGCCTGGTGGGTTTCGATGTTCCCGGGGCTGGCCATCATGTTGACCGTGCTCGCCCTGAACCTTCTCGGTGACTGGCTCCGAGACCACCTCGACCCCAAACTCAGGAACGTGTAGGAGGAGGTGCCCGATGAGACGGAGGCTCGTTCCCCTTGCCCTGGGGCTGCTGGCGGCGTCGGCCTTCGCCCTGGGAACCATGCCAATGTTGGGATTGGCCCAGGACGCGAAGGTCCAGAAGCTGGTGTTCGCGTCCGCCGGCTTCGAGGACAGCAACCGCTTCTGGATGGTCGCCCGCCCCGATCATCTGCAGTACGACCCGTTCCTGGACACCCTGCTCGAGGTGGATCCCAAGACGGGCCAGTACACCCCCCGCCTGGCGGAGAAGTGGTCCAATAGCCCTGACTTCAAGGAGTGGACGTTCACCTTGCGCAAGGGTGTTCAGTTCCACTACGGATATGGGCCGCTGACCGCCAAGGACGTCATCCATTCTCACTCCTTGATGGTGCGTCCTGAATCGACGGCGACGCTGGCCGGGTTCTGGCGCCAGGTTGAGGAGGTCAAGGCACTCAACGACCACACGGTCGTGTTCCGCTTCAAGCGCCCGACGACCATCATGTCGTATGCGGCGTCCCGCGCCGGGGACCTCCGGATCGCCAGCAAAGCCCAGTGGGACAAGGAAGGACAGGAGGGCTTCGACAAGCGGCCCGCGGGAACCGGCTCCTACCGGTATGTCGGACGGCAACCGGGGCTGTCCATCACCTTCGAGCGAGTGGACAATCACTGGGGCGGCGAAAAGCCGGCCTTCAAGCAGCTGGAGTTCAGACTGGCCCGAGAGGAATCCACACGGCTGGCGCTGCTGCTGTCCGGCGAGGCCCACATCGCCGACCTGCCCCGCGAGCTGCAGAAGGACGCGATCAAGAAGGGCATGAAGATCTTCTCGTCGTCGTTCCCCGTGGACTGGATGACGGTGTACCTGGGCGGCCTGTACTTCATGCCCGGGGACCCGGCGCTCAAGGCAGACGTGCCCTGGACCAAGAAGCCGGTGCGACAGGCCTTCAACATGGCCATCAACCGGAAAGAGCTCCTCAACACGGTGTTCGCCGGCAAGGGGACCCCCGTGTATGTCACCGGCTGGTCCACCCAATCAGAGGGCTACAACCCCGAGTGGCAACATCGCTTCGACAAGATGTACGGCTACGACCCCGCGAAGGCCAAGGCGCTCTTGAAGCAGGCCGGCTACGGTCCCGGGCAGCTCAAGATCAAGATCCTGGCCTTCACCGAGCCCGGGGAGTCGGAAGGGCCGCAGGTGGCCGAGGCCCTGGGTATCTACTACAAGGACATCGGCGTCGACTCCGAAATCGAGGTGCTCGACTGGGCCAAGGTGCGGGAGATGTTCCGCAAGAAGACGATCGGGTGCTGCATCTGGCCCAACATCATCTCCTGGCGGCCGTCGGAGGAGTGGATCCGGATCAGCAACTACAGCAAGGGACCGAACCATCACTACGAGAACGAGTTCATCGACAAGACCTACCTGGCCTGGGGCCAGGCCGTGAAGCCGGAGGAGCGGCAGCGCCTGGCGCGGGCGATCGCCGACCACCTCTTCGAGGAGTTCGCCGACATCCCGCTCTTCTGGTTCGCCAACGAGGTCGTCGCCAACCCCAAGGTCGTGGCCGACTGGGTCTACCCGGGTCTCGCCGCGGGGCGGTCGACGCACTTCGATCGCGTGAGGCCTCCGAAGTAGGACCGGGCATCGCGGCACCGGGATCCCATGATCCCGGTGCCGCCCGCCACGCCCCATGCCCCGACGGCTCGGCGACGTCATTCTGGAGGTCGAGGACCTCCACACCTACTGCTTCACCCGCTGGGGAGTGGTGAAGGCCGTGGACGGGGTGAGCTTCTCCTTACGCCAGGGAGAGGCGCTGGGCATCGTGGGCGAGTCAGGGTGCGGGAAGACCATGACCGCCCTGTCGTTGTTGAGGCTGCTCCCCCGGCCGGTGGCCCGGATCGTCAAGGGAGCCATCCGGCTCGAAGGCGAGAATCTCGTCGAAAAGAGCGAGCGGGAGATGCGGAGCATCCGCGGGCGACGCATCTCCATGATCCTCCAGGACCCCCAGACCTCCCTCAATCCGGTGTTCACCATCGGCAACCAGTTGATCGAAGCCGTCAAGATCCACCACCAAGACGGTCGTCGGACGCTGGTGCAGCGGGCGATCGATAGGCTGAAGCAGGTGCGGGTGGCGGCCCCGGAGCGTCGCGTGCGGGATTACCCGCACCAGATGAGTGGCGGCATGAAACAGCGCGTGGTGGGCGCCATCGCCATCTCCTGCGAGCCGAAGGTCATCATCGCCGACGAGCCCACCACCTCACTGGACGTGACCATCCAGGCGCAATACCTGCGCCTGCTCCGCGAGATTCAGGAGGCCACGAACCTCGCCCTGATCTTCATCACGCACGACTTCGGCATCGTGGCGAAGATGTGCGACCGCGTGATGGTGATGTATGCCGGTCGGATCGTGGAGAGCGGCCCGGTGCGGGCCATCTTCAATCATCCGTCCCACCCGTATACCCAGGCCTTGCTGAACTCCGTCCCCAACATGGACGAGGACGTCGAGCGGCTCTATTCGATCACCGGCCAGCCTCCCGCGCTCTGGGACCTCCCCGAGGGGTGCCGGTTCGCCGCCCGGTGCCCCTATGCCGCTGACCGTTGCCGCCACGACTACCCTCCCCCGTTCACTGTAGGGGACGGCCATACCGCCGACTGTTGGAGGCTGGAAAACGCATGGACGCCGAGCCAATCCTCCGCGCCCAGGGGCTGAAGAAGCACTTTCCCGTCAGCCAGGGCCTGCTGTGGACGAAGATCGTCGGCTGGGTCAAGGCCGTGGATGGGATCAGCTTCGCGGTTCGACAGGGGGAGACGCTCGCCATCGTGGGCGAGTCCGGCTGTGGCAAGACGACGACCGCCAAGCTCATCCTGCGTCTGGAAGAGCCGACCGCCGGCCAGGTGTTCGTCGATGGGAAAGACGTCCACGCGCTGAATGGCGACGTCCTGAAAGAGTACCGGACGATGGTCCAGGCGGTCTTTCAGGACCCCTGGTCCTCCCTGAGCCCCCGCATGCGGGTGCGGGAGATCGTGGCCGAGCCGCTGGTGATCAACCGGCAGGTGTCCGCTCAGGAGGTCAAAGACCGCGTCGCCGAGATGCTGGACCGCGTCGGCCTGCGCCCGCAGCAGGCCGACCTCTACCCCCACGAGTTCAGCGGTGGGCAGCGCCAGCGCATTGCCGTGGCCAGCGCCCTGGTGTCGAATCCGAAGCTCATCATCCTGGACGAGCCGGTCTCCGCCCTGGACGTATCGATTCGGGCGCAGATCATGAATCTGTTATCGGACCTCCAGAGGCAGTACCACGTGAGCTATCTGCTCATCGCCCACCACCTGGCGACGACCCGCTACATGGCCCATGAGGTGGCGGTCATGTACCTGGGAAAGATCGTGGAAAAGGCCAAGACGAGGGAACTGTTCAAGAATCCGCTGCACCCCTACACCAAGGCCCTCTTCTCGGCCGCCCTTCCTGCTCACCCGGACAGCGAGCGAGAGGAGATCATCCTGCCGGGAGAAGTGCCCTCTCCCATCAACCCGCCCTCGGGCTGCCACTTCCATCCCCGCTGTCCCTTTGCCATGCCCCAGTGCGCTGAGGTCGAGCCGGAGGAGAAGGAAGTCGCCCCCGATCATCTGGTGGCGTGTCACCTCTATTGAGTTTCGAACGCGCTCGGCGACCCGGCGGCCGCCAGCCGGACGAACTGCCGCTTCATCGCGTTGACCTGCGCGAGGTAGCCGCTGACGGCGTGGTCGCCGCACCGCTGGCCGGCGGTCAGCCGGAAGCCGCGTCGTGCGTAGGCGTCGCCCGGCCCGGCTCCGCAGAGGTGGATGACCGCGGCCAGATCCTGCTTCTGCTGGAGCGTGGCCGTGGCGATCCGCTGGCGCCCCATCGTGTTCGCGACGCTACGATCCAGGAGGGCCGCGGTCAGCTCGACGGCGTGCCTCGGCACGACGCGAGTGTAGAGGCTGTTGAACCAGCACGAGCTCACGTCGTGCCAGGGGCCGTCCTCGACCACCACGTGGCTGTGGATGCAGTAGCGCTTCGCCTCGCGGAACGTCGCATCGGTGATCTGGTACATGCCGACCGCGCTCGACGCAGGCTGGTACACCTCGAACGGATTCCACGTCAGACGCCACCGCCAGTACGTCCGGGCCACCGGGTTGCCCCCGCCTTCGACCTGAGCCAGCGCGGCCAGCAGCTCGGGCGTGATGACGGATGTCGAATGCTCGCGGAAGAGCGGCCCGTACCGCCGCCACGTCTCGGGCGGCGTCTTGGCGAGCGCGCCGCTCACCGGAAAGAATAGCTCGGTCGGCTTGCGGATCACCTGGTACATCCAGTTCACCGCCCACCACACCGCCAGGATGGCGACCGCACCCACGAGGATCCTGATCGCCAGCGGCGCGGCCAGCATCGCCAGGAGCGCTCGCCGGCCCGACCGAGACAGCGGCCAGACGGACGCGATCCGGGCTAGCCCCGGGCGAGGCCTTCGGGAAGGGGCTCTGGCGGCGCGCGAACGTGACATGAAGGCGATGTCCGTCACGAAGGACGGTAGATCGTCAGATCTGACACCCTCGCGAGGGTGTCGAAGTCGCTGTCGTTGTGGTAGATCTCCGCACCCGTCTCGAGGCAGGTCGCGGCGATAAGGCAGTCGACGCTTCGTCGGAGCGTGAGCCCCCGGCGCCGCGCCGTCCGATACAGGTTCGCAGCGGTTTCGAACGTCTCGAGGCCGCGTGGACGCAAGATCGGGTGCGCTCGTAAGCTCACGCGCGTCTGGTGATAGGCCTCTTCATCACGAATGCCCTGGAGGACTTCGCAGTACACGATGTCGACCAGTGCGATCGGAGCGTCGTTCTCCAGGAGCTCGGTGAGGTGTCGGTCGAAAGCCGTGCCCCTGGCTCCGAGGAAGTCGATCCACACCGTCGTATCGACGACGATCAAGGTCGAAGGCGTCGCAGTTCGGCGAGGTCTCCTTCCCACTTCACCTGGCCTCGCAGCGACAGCAAGTCTCGCCGCCGCGCGCTCTTCAGCAGCTCGGTGAGCGCCAGCTGAACGAGCTCTCGCTTGGAGCGACACTTGAACCGCCGAAGGCCCTCCCGGATCAGGCGATCGTCGAGCACGATGTTGGTCCTGCCCATGGCGCCGTTCTCCCTCGAATCGACGGTAGCGCGAGATGGTGTACGGAGCAAGGGTAGTTTGGTGTATAGATTCCGAGACGGCGCCGCAGGGGCCGAGGTCAGAGCTGCCAGTCCTGATACCAGGTCGAATCGGCGCCCACCCCTTCGCGGGCGACCGCCACCTCGATCAGGTACGGCCGGTTGTCGCGCGTGATCCGCTCCACGCCGCGCCGGAGCGCCGGTTCCAGGTCCTTCACGGTGGTGACGCACTCGCCATCCACGCCCTGAGCGCGGGCCAGCGCGACGTAATCGGTCGCAGGGGCGTTGAGATAGAGCCCAGGGTATTTGCCGTCCCGCACCATCTTGCTGTCCGGGACCTCGCGCGCCCAGTTGTGTCGCACGATCTGATAGCTCTCGTTGTTCGAGACGAGCGTGAGGATCGCGGTGTTGTACCGGGCCATCGTCCAGAACCCCGCCGCGCTGTAGGTGAGCGCGCCGTCGCCGAGGTTCAGCACGACGGGCCGCTCGCGACCGACGGCGATCTTGGCGCCGATCGCGCCGCCCACGCCCCATCCCAGCGAGCCGCCGCCGCTGCGCGTCCAGCCCATGTCTCGATACCCGAACGGCAGCAAGGTCGTCCGCGCGGTCGAGCTTTCCTGGACCATGATGGAGTCCCGCGGCAGGAGCTCGGCGAGCTGCGCTTCGAGCACACCGGGATGCACGCGCGTGTCGTGCTCGTGCTCACGCACGAGGGTCTCCTCGCGCTCGATCAGGAGCCTGGCGTACGCGCTCACCTTGTCGCGCCGCTTGGCCCAGGCGGCAACCCTTTCGGAGCCGTGCAGGCGCGGCAGCGCCTCGCCGAGGTCGTGCAGCGTCTCGCGCAGCTCGCACTGCACCGCGACGTCGAGCGGATAGTGGCGGCCCATGAGCAGCGGGTTGGGCCCGATCTGCATCACCGAGGGCTCGGCCACGCTGCCGTGCACGCCCTGGCAACCGACCAGGAAGAGCAGGTCCGGCTTGAGGCCGGTGATCTTCTCGAACTCCCGGGAGACCGGATACATGCCGCAGGAGAGCGGATGCCTGGTGGGGAAGTTCGCGAAGATCTGCCGCGTGTTGAACGCCGGCGCCTCGAGCACTTCGGCCAGACGCACGGCCTCGGCCTGGGCGCCGTCACGCCAGACGTCGTCACCGAACATCAGCACCGGGCACTGCGCCTCGCCGAGCCGCCGGGCGATCGCCTCGACCGTCTGCGGACGCGCGGGCCCCGGCCGTTCTATCTGATACTTCGCCGCTTCGCCGATCTGCGCTTCGAGCCCCTCGCGATTGAGCAGCTCCGCGCTGATGGAGAGGTACACCGGGCCGGTGGGCGGGGTGGTGGCTTCGCGGAGCGCGCGGGTGGTGGCCACGGTGATGGCCGCCGGGTTCGCGTGCACCTGATAGGCGCAGCGCGCCTCCTTGGTCAACGGGCGCATCGATTCGGCCTGGCTCAGGCCTGGAAAGGGCGCGAGCCCACGATAGTCCTGGAGCTCGGACGTCCAGTCCCCGGCGATGACCAGCAACGACGAGCCGGCCACCTGGGCGTTGAAGAGCTGTCCGGCCAGCTGGTACGAGCCGCCCATCACGTGCGCGATGATGACCCCGACCTGGCCGCTGAAACGGTGGTAGCCGTCGGCCATCGCCGCGACCAGCCCCTCGTGCTTGCCGACCACGAGCCGCTGGTCACCATCCTCGGCCAGCGCCGCGAAGATCCCGGTCTCCGCGGAGCCCGGGTTCGTGAAGAGGTACTCGACGCCCGCGTCCTTCAGGGTCTGGAGGAGCAGCATCCCGCCGGTGCCGGTAATGGTCTTCCGCATGGTCTACCTCGCTGTCAGACGTCGTTGTCGATCGATCGAGGATCGAGACCGGGTCACCCGTACAACGCGAAGCACTATACCAGGCGAGGCGCGTTGGATCCGGGGCGCGTCGGCGAGTCGCATCGGCTAGAGTATGGGCTGGAAAGGATCATTCCCATGGCCGACCGAAAGTACCGTCAGCAAGGTTACCGGAACCAGGGCGCCGAGCCGCGCAGACCGCCGCCGCCGGCCGCCGACGTTCCGCGGAGCGGCGGGATGCTCGCCAAACGTACCGTCTCCCGGTGTGGGGCGTGCGGCGCGGTCCTGCCGATCGCCACCGCTTCGCTCGAGCAGTGCCCGAACTGCCGGGCCGCCATCCACGCCTGCCGCCAGTGCACCCACTTCGACACGGGCCGGCGCTTCGAGTGTGCTCAGCCAATTCAAGACCGCGTGGCGGACAAGAACGCTCGCAACGACTGCGCCTGGTTCTCGCTCCGCGTGACGGTCGAGCGGGACGCCTCGCCCGACTCGACGCGCCCCGGCGACATCCGCCGCGGGTTCGACAACCTCTTCAACAAGTAGTCCGGCCGGCCCGCGTCCGGGGGGAAGGAGGACGTGCTCATGAGGGCTATCGACATCCACGCGCATCTCGTGCCGCGGTCCCTGTGGCAGGCCGCCGACGCCCGAAAGGATTGGTACGGCTTTCGTCACGAACCCGGCGCCGGCGTCGGCACCATGGTGGGAGACGGCAAGCGCACGCACTTCGCCTCACCCAAGGTGCGCTTCACGCCGGAAGAGCGGCTGAAAGACATGGACGCGCAGGGCGTGGACGTGCAGGTGGTCTCCATCCACACGCCGTTCTTCGGCTACCACCTCGACCCGGCGCAGGGGCGGCAACTGGCGCGCGACGTCAACGACGAGATCGCGGCGATGGCCCGGCAGTGGCCCCGGCGCTTCGCGGGCCTGGCCACGCTGCCCGTGCAGGACGTCAAGGCGGCGATCGACGAGCTGGAGCGCGCGGTGACCGTCCGCGGTCTGAAGGGGGCCGAGCTCGACACGGTGGTGAACGGCGAGAACTGGGACGAGCCGAGGTTCCTGCCGCTGTTCAAGGCGGCGGAGGCCATGGGGGCCGTGCTCTTCTTCCACCCGCAGCCGCAGCACAACTTCATGACGCAGCGCACGACCCGCTACGGGCTCTCCAACAGCCTCGGCGTCATCGTCGAGGACGCGATCGTCGTCGCGATCCTGATCTTTGGCGGGATCCTCGACGCGTGTCCCGGCCTCAAGGTGTGCATCGCCCATGGCGGCGGGCCGGCCTGCTTCGCCATGGGGCGCATCGACCGGGGCTGGCAGGCCCGCCCCGACGCGCGTCAGCACATCCAGCAAGCGCCGAGCACGTACCAGCGCCGCCTCTACTACGACTGTGTGACCGGCAGCGAGGCGGCGCTCCGCTTCCTGCTCGATCAGGTGGGCGCCGACCGCGTGGTGCTCGGCAGCGACTGGCCCTTCGTGCCGTGGGATCCCTCGCCCGTCGCCTGGGTGCAAGGTCTCCCGACCCTGACCCCGGACGAGAAGGAGAAGATCCTCTGGCGGAATCTGGAATCGCTGCTGAAGCTGTAGGGGGCTACACCGCCGTATCGGTTCTCGAGCGCGTCGAACGCCGCCGGGCTGGCGGCGGGAGGGCGGCGGGTCAGAGTGGGAAATGACACGCGACGTGGTGGCCGCCGCCGATATCGCGCAGCTGGGGCTCAGTGGCCGTGTCGGTGCACACGGCCGGCCGGCCCTTGGCCTCATACACCGGGCAGCGCGGCGCGAACCGGCAGCCACTCACGGGCCGCTCGAAGTCGAACACCCCCCAGGCGCCCGTCCGCCCATTCACCGGAGCGTCGGCCGTCTCCGTGCTCTTTCGTTCCACCAGCGCAGACCACAGGATGTGGGTGTAGGGGTGGCTCGCCGCGCGGGCGATGCGGTCCGCGAGTCCCATCTCCACGATCCGGCCCAGATACATCACCGCGACCTTGTGGCTGACCAGTTGCACCACCTCCAGGTCATGCGAGATGAACAGATAGGACAGGCCGAGCTGCCGCTGTAGATCACGGAGCAGGTTCACCACCTGAGCCTGGATCGAGACATCGAGCGCGCTGGTCGGCTCGTCGGCCACGATGAAGCGCGCGCCGACGGCCAGGGCCCGGGCGATCCCCACCCGGCGCTTTTCGCCTCCGGAAAGCTCCCGCGGGAAGCTGGACAGTTTGCTCCTCTTCAGATTCACCTGCTCCAGCAGCTCGCCGATCCTCTGCGTCACCTCGGCATCGGCCAGCCGGTGATGCGCGGTGATCGCCTCCTTCAGGATGTCCCGGACGCGCATCTTCGGATTGAGCGCGGCGTCCAGGTCCTGGAAGATCATCTGCATCTGGCTGCGCAGCGGCCGCAGCTGCCGCGGCGACAGGGCGGTGATGTCGTGGCCGTCGAACACGATCCTCCCGGACGTCACCGGCGTGAGCCGCAGAATGGTCCTCCCGATGGTCGTCTTTCCGCAGCCGGATTCCCCGACGAGACCCACCGTCTCGCGTTCCTCGAGATCGAAACTCACGCCGTCCACGGCCGGGATGAATCGCTCCCACCGCTGGAGCGCGGAGAAGATTCCCGCGCCCTGGCGATAATGCTTTTTCAGGTCGATGACTTCGAGGATCGGCCTGGACATGGGGTCTCCGCGCAGTGCTCAGTCGACGTACAGCCAGCAGCGCACATGATGGCCCGGCATCACCGCCTTCAACTCCGGCTCGTGACGCGCGCATTGCTCCCGGATGTCGTCCGTCACGCGGTTGCAGCGGCCGTAAAACCGGCACCCCCGGCGCGTCTCGATGGGATCGGGCACCTCGCCCTCGATGGCCGGCAGGTAGCCTTTTTCGCGCACGTTCTGCACGCTCGGTATGGACGCGAGCAGGGCGGCCGTATACGGATGTTTGGGGGCAAACCCCGCCGCCAGAACATCGGCCGCCGGGCCGTACTCCACGACCGTCCCGCCGTACATCACCGCCACGCTGTCGGCGAGCCGTGAGACAACCCGGATATCGTGGCTGATGAGCAGCGTCGTGATTCCGAGTTCGGCCTTGAGCTCGCCGAGCAGACCGACGATCTTGGACTGGATCGTGGCGTCCAGACCCGTGGTGGGCTCGTCCGCGATGAGGAGGGATGGCTCGGACGAGAGCGCCATCGCGATCATGACACGCTGACACATGCCGCCCGACAGCGCGTATGGATAGTTATCGAAGCGTAGACGCGGAGAATCGATCTTGACCCGCTCGAGCCAGTCGAGGGCGCGCGCCTTCGCTTCCTTTGGATCTTTCTTCGGCGTATGCAGACGGATGGCCTCGGTGATCTGGTCCCCGACCGTTACGAAGGGATTGAGCGCCGACTTGGGGTTCTGGAAGATCATGGCGATTGCCTTCCCCCGCACCTCCGCCAGGATGCGCTCGACGTTCTCCTCCCAGCCGCTCTCGTCCTTGGACACCTTCATGATCCTGCCGTCCCGCTCCCCCAGGGTGACGTAGTCCTCCAGATCCTGGAGCAGGTTTCTCTCACTGCCGTCGGCTCGGAACACGATCTTGCCGCTGATCACGCCCGGCCCGGCGCCGATCAGGCCCACGATGGAGAGGGCGGTGACGCTCTTGCCGCTACCGCTCTCGCCCACCACGCTGAGGGTCTCGCCCCGGGCGATCGCGATCGTCACCCCATCCACCGCGCGAATGAACGCCTGCTTGCTCCGGGAGTGGAAGTAGGTCTTCAAGTTGTCGATCTCGAGAAGCGGCGCCCCCATCACTTCCCGCCCTGGCCTTCGAGGATGCGGTTCAGCCCGTCGCCCAGCAGGTGAAACCCCAGGATGCTGAACAGGATGGCCAGGGCCGGCGCCGTCGAGGGCCAGAACTTGCCCTGGAAGAAATAATTCGCCCCGGCCTGGACCATGTTGCCCCACGAGGGCGTGGGCTCCTGCACGCCGAAGCCGAGATAACTGAGGCTGGTCTCGATCAGGATCGCCTCGCCCATGCCGATGGTCGCCTGGATGACGAGGAGCGGGGTGCAGTGATGCCACAGGATGTGCTTGAGAATGATCACGTGCGACGGCAGACCCAGGACCTGGGCCGCCTCGATGAAATTCTTCTGCCGCAAAAACACGATCTTGCCGGCGACCAGGGATGCCACGGCCGGGACGCCGGTCACGCCCACCACGACCATGATGTAGTAGATGTTGGGCGTGAAGGCTGCGATGACGAGCAGGATCAGCACCAGGCGCGGGAACGAATCGACGAGATTGCTGAAATACGTGACGAGCACCTGGGCGTGGCCGCCCCGGTAGCCCGCCAGCGCGCCCAGGGTGGTGCCCATCACGAGCGAAATGACGATGGCCAGGAGTCCGGGGAGGAAGTACGCCTGAATGCCCAGGATCAGGCGGGACAGGATATCCCGTCCCAGGAAATCGGTCCCCAGTACGTGGCCGGCGGTCCCCGGCGGGGCATTCAAGAGGTCGAACCTGATCTGCTCCGGGTCGTACGGCAACCACTTGAACGCGCCCAGGACGTACGATACCAGCACCAGGCTGGCGATGAGCAGGCCGTAGCCAACGGACGCCAGCGTCGACGCGTCGGCGCCCGTCCCGAAGGGCCGAGCCGAGGATTCGCCGATCTCGGCCGCCTTCTGGCGGTAGTGTTTCATTCGGCCCCGCCCGGGGCGCGCGCTTCTTGTGAAGCGCGCGGATTGACCGCGACATACACCACGCGCTGGAGCAGGCTTCCGAGACGCACGAACGTCGCGGCCACGATGGCGATCGCCATGATCACCGGGAAGTCCCGGTCCTGGGCCGCCTGCCACGCCATCCGCCCCATGCCGGGCCAGTTGAACACCTGTTCGACGATGACGGCGCCACCCAGGATGAACGGGATCTTGGACGCGATGATCTCGGTCATCGGGATGAGAAAGCCTTCTTTGAAGGCGTGCCTCCACACCGACGCCCCTTTGGCGCGGGCCGTCCGGATGTAATCGTCGGCCAGGACGCGGCTCATCTCCTCGCGCAGGTAGCGAACGGCCTCGCTGACGAGGCCGTTCCCGACGCCGAGCACGCAGATGGGCAGCAGCGAATACAGCCAGGCCCGTTCCGGCGAGGCGGAGACCCGAGACATCAGCGGGAACACGCCAAGCTTGTGGATGAAGACATAGATGACGACGTAACCGAGCCAGAACACGGGCAGCGCCGACACGAGATAGACCAGCATGGTCAGCGGCCAGGTGAGCATGCTGGGGCCGCGCAGGGAGGAACGCAGGGCGAGGGGCACGGCGATGAGCAGCGCGACCAGCATCGAGCCGAGGGTGAGATAGAGCGTGCTCGGCCCCACGCGCACCACCTCGCCGAACACCGGCAGGCCAGAGCGCATGGACGTGCCGAAGTTGCCCCGGAGCAAGTTGCCGAGCCAGGACAGATACTGGATGTACCAGGTCTGGGGCACGCCCAGGGCCTCGCGGATCCCGGCGCGCGCCTCCTGGCCCGCCGCTTGCCCCTCGAGCAGCACGCTGAACGGATCGCCGGGCGCGAGATAGAGGATCACGAACACGACGAGGCTCACGCCCAGGAGCAACAGGGCGGTGAGCGCCAGCTCCCTGGTGAGCACCAGGGCAATGGGTTTAACCGCGGCGAGCTTCACGGCTTCGGCCGGGAAGACCGGAGGCGCAGCCCGGGACATTCCCGACCCGCGCCCGCCGGTCCGCGCGCGTCGTACCTATTTTTGATCCGCTACCGGAATGAACCATTCATCCGCGAACGAGAAGAACTTGTAAGGATGAATGGCCACGCGGCGGAGCTTCTTGTGGTAGCCGCTGTAGTTCGTGAGTGTCCACAGGAACGCATAGGGCGCCTCTTCGGCGAGGATGGCGTGCAGCTTGCGGTTGACGGTCCGCCGCTTTTCGTGATCCAGCGTCAGCTTGCTCTCCACGATCAGGGCGTCGACCTCCGGATTGGAGTAGGCGCCGAAGTTGTTCTTCCACGGACCGATTTCGGCGGAGTGGAACAAGGAAGAGATATCGGCCGAGTCATCGAACACCCACGAGGCGAAGATGATGCTGAAGTCGTGCTCCAGGAAGATGCTTTCCTTCCACGCCTGCCATTCCTTGAACTCCACCTTGACCGCCACTCCGATGTTCTTCAGGTAGTTCTGGAAGGCCAGCACCACTCGCTTCACCGCTTCGCTCTCCTTCTCGATCGGGACCTTGAGCGACAGCGCGAGCTTCTTGCCGTCCTTCTGCATGACGCCGTCGGGGCCGGGCGTGAACCCGGCCTCCTTCAGCAGCGCGACCGCCTTCGGCGGATCGAACGGCAGCGGCTGGACGTCCAGGTTGTAGGCCCAGCTCCCGGGCGCGAACGGGCCGGAGACGATCGTCCCCTGGCCGTTGAAGAACGAGTCCAGCATCTCCTGTCGGTTCACGGCATAGGTGAACGCCTTGCGAACGCGCTTGTCCGCCAGCAACGGGTTGCGGAGGTTGTAGCCGAAGAACGCATAGGCCAGGGCGTTGTAGGGCTGCAGGACGAACCGCTTGTCGCCCTGCAGCTCCGGAATGTCGCGCGGGTTCACCAGCACGACCATGTCGATCGCGTTGAACATCAACGCCTGGGTCATGATGTTCTGGTCCGCGAACGGTTTGGAGATGAGCTTGTTGATGTGGGGGCGGCCTTTGAAGTAGTTCTCGTTGGCCACCAGCACGACCTCGCGGTCGGTGGTGATCGTCTTCAAGATGTAGGGTCCGGTGCCGATCGGATGCTGGACGAACGCATCCCCGCGCGCGAGGTACAGGGGGTTGGACGGGCCGTGCTTGGGGATCACCTTGAAGCTGAACTTGGCCAGGGCGTTCAGGATCGGCCGCTTGAGCGTGAACTGCACCGTGTGGTCATTGAGCTTTTCGACCTTGTCGATGAACTCGTAGCGTACCTTGAGCGGAGTGATCGTCTTGGGGTGCATCATGATGTTGTACGTGAACACGAGATCTTCAGCCGCGAACGGCTTCGCTTCCTCCCCTTCTTTCGGATGCCACATCACGTCTTTGCGCAGGAAAAAGGTGTAGGTGCGGCCGTCCTTGGACACCTCCCAGCGCTCGGCCAGCTCGGGCACGATCTCCTGCTTTTCATCGATCCCGACCAGGCCGTTGAACACCAGCTCGGTGATCCGCAGGGCAATCATCTCGTTGCTGGTGATGGGATCGAGGGTCGACGGCCGGCCATACTCGCCGTAGCCGAGCGTGCCTCCATCCGGTCGGCCGTCGTTCTTGGGCCCCGCCGGGGCCAGGAGCGTCGTCCCCACCACCATCCCGAGGATCGATAGCACGACGACAAGAATCCGTTTCATAGTCCCTCTCCGCCTTCGTTGTTAAAAGATCTTCACGTCGCCGGCGCTCTTGTGCTCCATGGAGTAGATGCCCTGGAGCGCCTCCTGGATCCGTCGGACGACCGGGAAGTGCTTGCTCATCTCGAAGTAGATTTCCAGGGCTTCGGAGAACTGCCGGCTGCGGTAGTACGCCTCGGCCAGGTTCACGAGCATCGCCGGATCGTTGGCGTCGATCCGGTTCTTGTTGCTCTTGTCCCGTCCCGCCTCCAGATAGGCGACGGCCCGTCCGTAGTCCTTCCTCGACAGATACTGTTTGCCCAGCGCGATGTTCAGTGGGCGGGTCTTCTTCCCTTCGCCGGCCTCGGCGGCGCGCGTGGCCCAGGGCTCGATTTTCGTGCAGTCGGCCCTCACCCGCGCGCAGCCGACGATGATCTCCGCCAGCACCTCGGGATCGGCGGGCCGCACCTGGGCCAATTCATCCCATACCGCCATGGCCTCGCCACGCCTACCCAGAAGATACCGGCCGGTCGCGTGCCGGGCCCGTGCCCGATTGTGATACTGCGGCGGCGCCTGGGGGACGGACAGAAACGCGCCGGTCGCCTGGAGCGACAGCTCCACGTTACCGGCGTCGGCATAGGCCACGCCGAGGTAGTAATCGGCCGTCGGCTTGGTCTGAGGATCGGCGGCTGCGTTCCGCAGATAGAGGATGCTCGCCTGCCGGTACAGCGTCGCCAGATCACCGAGGACTGAGAGGTCGTAAAAGTTGATCGTCTTGGTCCGGCCGAGCACCTCGGTATGGGAGGCCACCTTGAGGTCCGCGTGCTTCAGCAGCTCCAGGCCCTTGTCGGTCAGCCCGGCGCGCACATAGACGGTGAGAAGGTTTTCCAGCATGCCCGCCGATGGACTGGAGGCGACTCTTCGGAGGGCCGCGTCGGCCATGGCCACCGGATCCCTGTCTTTGAGCCCGGCCCGGCTGTAGACGGCCGCCAGCGCCACCTGAAGCTCCGGATCGTCGGCATCGAGGGATGCCCACAGTGTCCGCGCCGCCGGCGCGTCCTTGCGCAGGAAATGACCCAGACCGAGGCTGGCCTCGGCGATGACCCTGTATCGAGGGTCCACTCCCGGCTGCGCGCGAAACCGCTCCAGATATCCCGTCGCTTCGGCGGGGTTGGCATTCTCGAGCAGCGTCTTGCCGAGATACAGGGTGACGAAGCGACTTCCACTGGCGCCGCGAACGGCCGCGAGCTTTTTCAGATAGTCGAGCTGGACCGCGATGGCCGCGTCATGCAGCTCCCGATGGAGTCTGGCATTGCTGAGATAGATCATGCCCAGCGTCAGATAGGCGCTCGCCCGACTCGCCGGATTCAGCGCCGGCAGGTCCGCCTGGAGTGCGCGGGCCGCTTCTTCGTAGCGATGCTTCTCGTACAGCCGCATCGCCCGCGCCACCGCCTCGTCCACGGCCGACGCCGTCCCCGCCATCAGCGCGACCACCGCCAAGCCCAGCGCCACGCTCATACGCGCCACCGGTTAGTGCCGTTCCAACTTGTTGATACTAAATCTGCCCACGAACGACGTACACGGTGCCTTCCTAGGCGCGAATAGTTGGAACGGCACTAGTCCTTCAACTTCGCCAGAAAGATCTGGTCCCACTGGTCGACCTGGGCCCGGAACGCGATGACCCCTTGGGCCGACGTGGCGATATCGTGATTCATTTTCGTGTCGGTCTTCAGCAGCAGGTTGGTCTTCCCCACCAGATCCGCGATGTAGATCGGGTTGTACTCGTGCCGGTCGTTCTTGACGTAGACGATGCTGTTGCCGTCCGGCATCCACGCCGGTCCGCGCTCCAGGTCGGGGACGACGTCCGGGGCCACGACCTTGGCGGCCAAACCTTCGCCCTGAACCGGGTCGGAGCCGTCGGCGGCGATGACCAGGATGGCCCACACCTTGGGGTCGCCCGCCGGATTGTAGTTGGAGTAGAACGCGATCCTCTTGCCGTCCGGCGACCACACCGGCCGGAGATCGTCATAGAGCCACGTGGTCAAAGGCTTGAGCGTCGCGGCGGGGTTCCGCACATCCTCGATCAGGTAGATGTCGTGATTTTCGTTGCTGCCGTGGATCATCACGACTTTCCGACCGTCCGGCGACCACTGCGGGTAGAGGTAGGGTTTTTCGCCGGGGGTCAGCCGCGTCACCGCGCGCGTGGCCACGTCGAGACGGTAAATATCCCCTTTGCCGGTGCGGCCCGATACGAACACCAGCTCATCGGCCACCGGAGACCAGTGGGCCTGGCCGTCCTTTTCGCGGTGATCGGTGAGCCGCCTGGTCTTACCTGCGAAGTCGCGCAGATAGAGATCATAGTTACCGGTGCCGCCGTTGCTCATGAACACGAGTCGGTCACCCGGGGGTGACCACGTGATCCCGGCGTTGTAGCTCACGTCCTCGACGACCCCGGGGAAGAAGAACTTGGGCTCGGCGCCGCTCTCGGACAGTTGGTAGTAGATGGTCTGAATCACCGTGCCGTCGGGACGCGCGATCAGGATCTCCTTCTTGTCCCCGCGACTGCGCTCGAAGGCAATCAGCGCCCCCGAGGCCGACCAGACGGGGTTCGAGTCGTTGCGCCCCGACTCGCCCGGCAGCAGCGGACGCACGTACAGCGGCTCGATCGCCGCCGCCTTCCGTTCCGACGGCGGGGCTTCGGCCGGCTGGAGCTGAGCGACGGACCTCGCGGCCAGACCAATCGCGGCCACGACCGCGGCAGCGACCAGCACGCTCGAGGCAGAATACTCGCCACTGCTCCAGTTCAAGCCGAAGCCCTTTCTCCGCTACGACGGTTGCTCTTTGATCTGAGCCGAATACTTGCGCGCGGCCTCCCGACTCTGTTCGAAGGCGGGATTGCCCTCGAGCTTCTTCGGAAAGAAGTCGAAGTACTCGCGCCACGCGAGGCTCGCGTTGTTCATGACGGACTCTTTTCGGGTGACCAGATAGAGCTTGTGGTACGACAGCGCCAGATAGAAATAGGTATTGTGCAGCGCCTCGTCGTAGTGCAGGGTCGGGAAGAAGCGTGTGTTCTGCCGCGCGATCTGGAGATTCTGTATCGCCCGGGCGAACCACTGCGCGGCTCCCTCCCGGTCTTTCTCGACCAGGCTGTTGCCTTTCTCGTAATAGGCATGGCCGAGATTGGTGAAGGCCACGGCGAACTGCTTGTAGATGAGCTGCTGGTTCTGCGGCAACGACAGGATGCTTTCGAGCTCGCGAATCGCCGCTTCGTAATCGTTCTTCTCGTCCAGATAGATCCGCGCCAGCCGGTGGTGGGCCTCCGAGTAGTCCGGGTGATTCTTGTCCGTGCTGGCGTAGGCCTGGATGGCCGCGTTGATATCGCCCTTCTGCGCCGCTCTCTCCCCGATCTTGAGATAGTCCAGGGACAGCGCGATCTTCCGGTCGCCGGTACGATCCTCGATCTTCTTGTCGAACTCCACGACCTCTTCCCAGTCGCGGTAATCCTCACCCACGGTGAGCTTCACCGTGTGGAACCCGAGGCCGACCGGCTTGCCGTCCAGGATCGGTGTCTTGCCGAGTTGATCCCCATCGACCAACACGGCGGCGCCTGACGGTTGGGACTCGACCTTGAACAGGGAGTTGTTGGCGCTGAGCACGAACTCCCGGGTGTCCCCGTTCTTCTCGACCCTGATCTTCTCGTTCACCTGCTGGTACCCGTGCCGGTAGAGCAGGAGGTCGTAGCTCTTGCCCAGACGGACCGACACTTCCGCCTGGCCGTCCGCGCCGGTGGAGCCCGCCCAGTCGCCCTTGAGGTAGACGTTCACCCGGGGGAGTGGCGCCACGTCGGGCAGGAGCCCGCCCTTCGCGGACAGGATGAAATAGGTCCGGGCGCCTTGCTCTTCGCCCTCCTGATGCACGCGCCGCACGACCCGGTCGCCGATCTTGATCTTTTCACTCTTCTTGAGGTCCTCGACCTCGGCCACGGATCCCGTCTCCTCGGCCCGCTTGACCTTGAGCCTGCCCGTTTCGCGATACCCGGTGACCTTACCCGCCTGCCCCATCGTCGGAGTGGTCAGCGTGAATTCAGTGCCGCGGCCGATCCGGTACGGCCGGCCGATATTGACGCGGTAGGTCTCGTCCTCGACCGCGACGATCGTCCCTTCGAAGGGAAACCGCTCCATCACGTTCGCCGCGATCTCTCGGGCGGCGCCGGTGATGGCGCCGCTGTCCCGAGCCCGCGTGATCTGGCTCAGGATCAGTTGCCCGCCGGAGGTGTAGAACTTCGCCTCGATGACGAAGCCTTTGTCATCCTTGGCGACACTGCCCACTACGATCATGTCGACGGTTCTGCGCAGCGGCGTGTCCTGCCAGCCCTTGGTCGTGATCCGGTCGATGCCCAGCTTGGCGCGCTTGACCTCGGCCTCGAGCTCGGCGCTGGGGACCTCACGGAAGACGGTGTATCGGAAGAGCTGGTTCGAAACCGCGCTGTCGGTCTGGGCCGCGATCTCCTTGAGATCGACGCCCAGGGTGTTGCCCACGAACCGGTAAATGCCGACCCGGATTTGCTTGGGCGTGGTCGGATAGAAGTAGCGCGGGATACTGACCTGCCCTTCCAGCGTGACGACCGTCTTCCATTCGCCCGGGATATAGCCGGGCAACGAAAGCGCCAGGTGCACCTTCCTACCCGGCGTGCCGTCATAGGTGTAGGCGTAGACGCCCCGGTCATCCGTCTTGCCGACCGTTCTTCCATCGATGCTCACCGCGACACCCGCCATCCCGCTGGTGTGGCCGTATTGCTCGGTGAGCGCGGTCACGTTGACGACTGCGCGCCGGGACAGCCCGACCTCCAGCCGCTGCCCGGGGTCTAGGGCACCGGTCTTTTGCCAGGCGGAGTACCCGGCCTTGGTGACAGTGAGGGTGACGCCCGTCTTGGGCTGGTTCTTGTATTCGTAGACGAATTCGCCGGTGGCGCCCGTCTTGCCGAGTTCCTTGTCGTTGACCTTCACCGTGGCGTCGGCGACGGGTGTCCCTTTCTCCGTGGCGACCAG
>DASYUQ010000139.1 GCA_036001065.1 Candidatus Methylomirabilota bacterium | reverse complement strand
CCCCGTGTCGTGCGGAACTGAGGCGACGG
Organism: Candidatus Methylomirabilota bacterium; assembly: GCA_036001065.1. Classification (NCBI taxonomy): domain Bacteria; phylum Methylomirabilota (SeqCode); species Candidatus Methylomirabilota bacterium. The sequence continues at coordinate 19,658 of DASYUQ010000139.1, read as the reverse complement.
GTGTCCCCGCCGAGCTGGCGGTGGTCCGCGTCACCTGCAAGGACGTGAGCACGCCGGTGACCGCCGTCAGGCCGTTGTTGAACTGGTACATCCGGCGCGCCCGCTGCACGCGCGATCCCGTGCCCGCCTGGAAGATGTCGAGCATGGATTTCAGGTTGCCGAACGCCACCGCGAGCGCGACCGCGCGCCAGGTATTCACCGTTGCCATTTAGGCCTCCTCCATCACGCGAAGATTCTCCGCTCGGGGTTGACTCGCTCCGTGGATGCGAACGGAATCGAAACGCCATCGCCGTCGTGATCGACGAGCCGCTGGCGGATCTCGCCGCGAGTCAGCGCGCCGATCGCGCGGTTCAACTCGACCCTCCGGCCGCCCGGCGGCAGGGCCCGGTACCGGTCGATCTGCCGCGGGAGCGCCCACCGCGCGATCCGCCGAAGTTGATCCTGCTGGAGCGTCACCGGGACATCGAGGATCCACCCGTGCTCGGCGTCCCAGTGGAGGCGGTAGCCGGCGCGCATCAGCGCCTCCGCCGCGGCTGGCGGCGAACCTCGCTCACGCCCGCCTCGGCCCGCGCCCGCAGCTCGGCCTGCTGGCGATCGTCATGCTCGACCAGAAAATAGGCCCACCATTCGGCGATCTCGCGGCTCGACACGCGCCGCTGGACGTCGGCGACTGGCATGCCCAGCTCGCCCGCTAGCTTGAAGAGGAAGCGCCGCTCGGGCCGGGCTCGGAGTTTCCCGCGAGGTCCTCGATGTCCTTTTGCGTGAGACCATTGAGGCGCTGGGCCGCCTCGAACAGCCGGTCGATCGCGCGCGCGCCCTTCGCCGCCAGGGCCGCGACGTCCTCGTCCGTGAAGAGCCGCTCGCCGGCGGCGTCGACGGCGCAGAGGGCGACCAGGCGGGCGCGGAGGTTCACGCGGTTGACCTGCACGTCCTTGCCGCGCACCTGGTAGGTGCCGGCGTCGAACGCATCGCGGTCGCCGGCGGTGATGGTGCGGATGCGGACGTGGCTCCCCCACTCCGGCACCCAGACCTCTTCGGTAGGACGGTCCGAAGCCGCGAGGAGCGCGGCCCGGTCCAGATAGATCTTGTCGGCCATGGGGCCTCCTAGGTGGTGTTGCGGGTCAGCGCGACGCCGTCGGAGCCCTTGATCGTGACCTTGGTCGTCGCCATGGTGCCGACCGCATCGCTCAGCGGCGGATAGCTGTCGATGATCCCGTTTCCGCGGTACTCCGGGTTGGTGGCGCTGATCGCGGCCGTCTTCGAGCTGCGGGCCTTGATCGCCGTCTGGACGCCGACGAGGGGGAAGAGGTTGACGTCGATCTGCGCGGCGGCCCAGTCGTTGAAGAAGTCGATGTCCATCGACCAGTCCTTCAGCCCGCCCTTCCGCGCCCGGCTGGTGTTGCCCATGGCGGTCGAGTCCTGCAGCTCCGCCGAGAAGTTGAGCGTGACCTGCTTCACGTGGTCGGAGTAGTCGACCGCGTTGATGGAGACGAACGCGTCGGTGAGCACGATCGAAGCCATGAATTTCCCCCTTCGCTACAGGATTGCGATGGTCACGACGATCTCCGCGCTCCCGCTCGCGGTCCAGCCGGCCCGCCACCACGCATCGGTGATCGGCCCGGCGACCACCTGCCAATCGGTGCCCCTGGAACCGCCCAGGGCAAAGAGCACGCGTTGCGTCGGGGACACGAACCCACTCGTCGGCGCACTTTGCACATACGCCGTCCCCAGTGCGGCACCGGTGAACTGAAGCGCGGCATAGAGCTTCTGCGTGGCGCTCACGGCGCCGACGTCGAAGGCGGTACCGTTGCCATCAACGCTGACGGCGGCATTCTTGAGCAGGGTGCCCTCGACCAGCGGGTCGCCGGGCGCGCCCTCGCCGCGGACGGTGAATTTGAACATCTGGCCGACCTGGGCGCCGGGCGAGTACTCCGCGGCCACTGAGCGCAGGGTGTAGGCGGGCTCGCCCTCGACGCCGTTCGGCGAGATCGTCATCACCTTATCCGCCGCGCCGACCAGAGGAAAGAGCACCTCGTCGGCCGCATCGCCGGCGCCGGTCCCCACGTCCCAGTAGCCCTCGTGGTGGAACGCCTGGGTCTTGAGGCCGCCGCGCCGCCGTCGCCCGGTGTCGCCGAACACCGTCGCGTCCTGCAACTCGGCGCCGTAATCGAGGCCGAGCGCGTTCATGGCGCCGGACAGCTTGTAGCCGGCCAGCCACAGGACGCAATTCGTGAGGACCTGGCTCGCCATCTACGCGACCTCCACCGAGGGCTCCGATCCGGCCGCACGACGTTCCACGAGGAACGCCACCTCGTGCTCGAGATTCGTGACGAGGGCCTCGGCGGCGAGCGTGCGGAGCGCGTCGCCCTCGCGGCCTTCGAGGAGGACGCGCGGGATGGAGGGGCCGAACAGCTCCCTGATCGGCAACCACGCCCGATTCGGCTTCGGCCCACGTCTCGCCGGTGGGTAGAGATTGCTCGTGCGCTTGAAGACCCCGCGGTGGCCGCTGCGCATGGTGGCGATGAACCCGGAGGGCACCGTGCCGCGCCCTCGCCCTCCCGGGAGACGGTAGGTGACACCGCGGCCGCGCCCGCGGGACGGCTCCGGTCCCCGGGCGCCGAACGCGATCAGCGGGATCCGCTTCCCGCTCGCCCGGAGGTCGGCTTCGAGGCGGGTGCTGGTCGCGCGCGATTCGAAGAATGCCGGCCGGACGTCCTTCTGGGGGAGCGTGAGCACGGCCGCGGAGGCGCGCACCGCGGCCGTCTTCACCGTGGCGATCGTCCGGTTCATGGCGCGGGCGACCGCGCGGGGCGCCTCGGCGCCGAGCGCATCGAAGGCGCGCTCCAGATCCCGCGTGTCGACCGTGACGCGCACGTCCACGTCAGCCGGCCTCCGGAAGCCCGTACTGCTCCCAGTAGACGACGTTGGCCTCGACCTCGACGCCGGCCAGCGTCCCGCCGCTCACGCGATCCGTGACGCTCTCGCCGACGTAGGCAACGTGGGTCACGAGGCCGCCGAGCTGCTCGTCGGCGGGGAGGAAGAACGCGCGCTTGATGTCCGCCAGGATCGGCTCGACACTGTCCAGCGGATTGACCGGGTCAGCCGGCACCAGGCCCTGAATGGCCAGGGGCAGGTCGAGCAGCATCCGCCGGCCGCCTTCGCGCTTCGTGGCGCGGCCGGGAATCAGCGCGAGCACGGCGGTGCCGGAAAGCACATCGTCCGCCGTGACCTCCACCCGCCCGTGGTGCACGTGGCCGGCGGCATTCGTCCAGTACCCATTGGCGACGGAGATCTGTTCCAGGCGGGCCTTGAGCGCCGCGAGGATCTGGGTCCGCCGAGCCGGACTAGGCACGGTGCACGAGGGCTCGGCTCATCTGGCCGTCCTGCCAGATCAGCCCGTCGACGGCATAGGTGCCCGCGTCCGTGCCCTCGGAGACCGTGATCGTGGTCCCCGTCGGGATCGTCGGGACATCAGCGCGAGTGAGATCGATCGCGCGATGCTGCTCGGTCACGGTCAGGCCGTTGAGGGCCTCGGGGAACTGGGCGGCCGCGCCGGAGAGGACGATGACGATCGTGGTGACGGCGGCCTGGCCGGGCCGGGTCACCACTGCGGCGGCCCCGAACATTTTCTTCGCTGGCGCGAGATCGGGCCGGAGATCGGCCATCAGGCCGCTCCGCTCAGCTCCGGGTGCACTTGATCACGCTGCGCGGCCGGAGGCAGAGGGCCAAAGGGTTACTCTGAGTGTGCAAAGCGACAAAACGATTGAACCCGCTCGGGTCCGGCGCCTGCTTGGCGTAGATCGGGAGTCCGATCGTGTTCACCGTCTCCATGAAGTCGGCGGGCGCGTAGTGGACGACGAACAGCGACGGCGCGGCCATGGGCACCAGGTAGGCCTGATCGGTGTCGATGAAGGCCACCGACGTCCCGCCCGGGCTGACGACGGCGCCGCGGTACTCCTCCCAGATGACGCCGCCGAACGTGAAGCCGGCGTAGCGGAGATCCGCGCCCAGGACGCGGCCCTCCTGGAACTTGAAGGCGTCCGTCACGGTGGCGTGGCTCACGAGCTTGTCGAACCACGTGGCCCCGCAGAAGCCGTGCCACTCCGGGACCGCGAGGCCCCCCAGCTCGGCCTCGGCCAGGCGCTTCGCGGCGATGATGGTCCCGCGGATATCGGTGGTCGCGGTCCCGAACACGAAGTCCTTGGTCTGCTGGGTGACGTTGAACTCGGTGAAGAGGTTGTAGATCGTGCTGCCGTCGGCATCGAGGATCGTCCCCTGGACCGCGCTGATGCGGTGCCGCTCGAGCGTCACTTCGTGCATCTGCCGCAGCTCGGACAGCCGATCGTCGACCATCGCCTGGACGACCTGGACCTCCGTCTCGCTGCCGAAGGCCCGGACGTTCTGCACCTCGTCGGCGTTGACGGTGGCCTCCCGCGCCAGGTGGGGCACGGCGAAGCTCCGCAGCGTCCGCTTCGGTTGGCCGAGGGGATCGGGCGGCGCCGCGCCCCGCGGCGAGGTCTGGATCAGCGAGAGCTGCCCGCTCTTCTCCTCGACCTGCACGGTCGTCACGCTGATGCCCCGCGAGCGGAAGAGCCCCAGCTCGCCGAGGCGCATGGGGACGTAGGGGGCCTTCAAAATTGCCTCGGTGAGCGCGGCGGTGTTAAAGCCGTCAGCCCGGAACACGTCGAGGGTGGGCATGCGTTATCTCCCTTCGGTCTCGGCCAGCGGCCGGCGCCTGTTGTTGGCCTGTTCTCTCCGCGTCGCCCAGCGGCAATTACCCGGGCCGAACGCTGGACCGTACCCGCACTCGTAATTCCCATCGTTGTCGATGCGATCCAGGGTGTGCTGTGGAGACGGGCGCGGTCCCATGTCGGCGAGAAACGCCTCGAAGCTGTCGCGCCACCGAGCACACATCGTGATGCCGCGGGCACCGTACCAGGCGTAAGACTGGTGATTCGTGTTCTCGCAACGACTCTTGGCGGAGGCCCATGCCCGATATTCGGCCGAGTCCGTCAGCCCATGTGTCACCGAGAGGACCCGGTTTCGCGCACTCAAAAGCTCAGATCTCAGACACCCGCAGCTCAGACATGCCCCGCTCCTCAGGTTGCTATTACTGATGGGGCGCACCGTCCCGCAGTCACACTGACAGACCCACCGGTTGTCCTCCGCGCGCTCCAGGACCATCCAGCGCCCGAAGCGACAACCGGTCAGGTCGACACGTCTCACAGCGCGATCACCCCGCGCTTGGCGAGGTCCAGATAGGCCGATTCCTTCTGCGACGCGGTGATCGCCGCACCCCAGATCAGCGAGCCCTTCATGACTTCGGCGAATCGGCTGACGATCACGCCCGTCTTGTCGGCGGCCGAAGCGTCGACGTTGTCGTAGAGAATCCCCGCCACGTCATCGCGGCCGTCGAAGGTAGTCGGGTCCCAGGCGACGACCTTGCCGGGCGCCAGCGCCGGCGCCTGGTTGAACACGCACACGTTGAAGGCGTCCGCCACCGCGAAGTCGGTCGCGCCGTCGGTGACGGTCAGGTTCAGCTGCCGCTGGTTCGCGAGCACCCATGTCCCGCCGGCGCCGGCGACGATGAAGCCGTTGGCGATCATGTCCCCATCGGGCGAGATGACCTTGAACTCGCCACCGTTCACGACGGCCGCGATGTTCTCCACGCGGTAGGTCCCCGTCTTTGCGTCCGGCCCGAGTGACAGCCCGGAGATCGTGCCGTTGCCGGTGCCGATCACGATCGGCGCGGTCGTGCTGACGATGAAGGTGAAGGCGTCGTTCACCGCGAAGTCGGTCGAGCCGTCGGTGATCGAGAAGTTGATATGCCGACTCGTGTAGGCCGTGGTCGCGCCAGCGCCCACCGTCAGCGTGAGATTCGGGAGCGCCTTGCCGCTCGGCGCCACCAGCGAGAAGACGCCGCCGTTCGCGACGGCGGTGATGCAGGTCAGGACGTAGTTGCCGAGCTCCACTTCAGGGCCGGCGAAGACCAGCGTCGCGGTGCCGTTGCCGGTGCCGACCACGGTCGGGGTCGAGACGCGCCCCACGCCCTTGTTCACGCGGCCCACGACGGCGCCGGCCTTCAGGTTCTGACCCGAGAGCACCGTCACCGTCTCGCGGGTGTCGGCGCTCCGCTCGCCGAGCAGGAATTCGCCGGCATGCTGGCCCTCCGTGAGGGAGGCGCCGCCGGCGATGGCCGGCATCCCCGCCACGCGCCAGGCGTCCAGCCACGCCAGGCCCGCCGACCGGACCTCGCGCACACGCTGGAGGCGTGCCCACAGGGGCTTGGTCGCGATATCGACGCGGGCGAGAAGAGCCGCCAAGACGGCCAGGGCCGGCGCCGTCGAATCACTCCAGCGGGCGAATCGCTTCATAGCTCAGGCTCCTTTCAGAGCGGGGCGCGTGTTCAACGTCCGGTAGATCTCGACAACGTTGATCCGTGGACCAGGGCGCGCGGCCCCGGCATCGGGCTGGAGATGCGCGTCGATCTCGATCCGATCGAACTTGGCGCCGAGCGTGGTCAGGTGCGCCCGGACGACGGCGGCCGGAGCCTTGGCGGCGATGTAGCCCTCGGCCAGCTCGGGGAACTTCGCCGTGGCACAGAGGCCGCGGATCTCCTTCGCCTGCTGGAGGCGAGCCCGGACATCCTCGAGCGTGGCGCCCGCCCCGACGAGCTCCTCGGCCAGCTCGGGGAACCCGGCGCACTCGCGCAGGATGTCCCGGGCGTCGGCGGCGATGCGCGGTGCGGGGGTGCGCGGCGTGCGGGGATGGGAAACCCTTTTCAGCAGCGGCTCGAGTCTCGCGCGGTGCCGCTCGGGGATCTCGCCGAGCGGTCGGAGTGCCTCGGGTCGGAGGGAGGCCGTCGCCTTCACGCCCTGGACGATCTCGGTGGCGAAGCCGTTGGCGACGGCCTCCTCCGCGCTCATCCAGAACGTCTGATCCATCAGCTCCGAGATCGCCTCGACGCTCAACGGCGACACCCAGCGGTAGGTGGCCACGATCGCGTCGCGCACCTGGTCCAGGACCCCGGCCGTCTTCCGCATCTCGTCCGCCGGTCCCCACACCAGGCCGATCGGGTTGTGGATCATCATCAGCGCGTTGTCGGAGATGCGGATGGTGTCGCCCGCGCTCGTCACGATCGTGGCCGCACTGGCCGCCAGCCCCTCGACCGTCATCTCGACCACGCGCTGCTTGTCGCGGCTCTGCGCGCGCAGGGCGTTGGCGATCGCGATCGCGTCGAAGACATTCCCGCCGGGGCTGTTGACACGGACGCGGATCGTCTTCACCGCCTCGGGCAGCGCCTGAAGGTCGGTCACGAACTGCTTGGCCGTGACGCCCTCGCTCCAGAACCCGCTGCCGATCTCGTCGTAGATCAGCAGCTCGGCGACGGCGGGATCGGCCTGGGCGAGGAAGCGGTACCAGTGGCGAGCGGTCGCGCGGGCGGCGGGGGCCTTCTTCGCGTCGAGGTCGTCCAGGAGGTCGCTCGCGGCCGTTGAGATCGTGTCGTCGCCCTGCTGGCTGGCGCGAGAGGCGATGGCGCGGAGCGCGGAGCGGTAGAGCTCGGCCTTGCCTCCGGTCATCTTGCCGAACGGGTACCGCCATCGGGCCTTGGTGTCTTTGGTGGCGGCTTGGTCCTGGCCGAGGTGCCAGGAGGCGTACTTGGTCCAGTCAGGAGGGCTGCCGAGCAGCTCGTCTTCCTCGGCCGCCGAGATGCTCCACGCCGAGGTCTCGTCGACGTCGCCGCTCTGGATCAGCGCGCGCGCGTGTTCCTCGCCGGCCGCGTACAACTCGTTGGCCATTCGCCACCCCCTAAACGCAGGAGAGCCCAGGGAGGAATGCGACGCCTTGCGGGCACCGCCCCTCCCTGGGCTCTCGATGTTCGAGTTGTCCCAGGGGACTACGTGTACCTAGACCCGTACCACCTCGCCCGGCCGGCTGTCAAGAACATCGAGAGCGCCCCCGTCGTCAGGGAAACCGAGCAAGGCGAGTAAATCGCGCTCGTCCTGCACCCGGACGCGCACGTAATCGAAGACGCGCGAGGCTCGGCTTTGAACCGATCCGAGGGCCCCCGTGGCTCCGATGCCCGCCAAAGCGACGGTCGTGCTCGGAGCCGCTGTTCCTGCCGTTCCTGTCCCTAGAATGCCGGCGAGCGCCGCCGCGTACTGCAGCCGCCTCGGGACCCGGATGTTCCGACCGCGCCCGCCGACGAACGCTGTGGGTTCGACAGGTGGCGGGCCTCCGCTCGGGGCAACGGCTCCGACGTTCCCGCTGCCCACCACGCCGCTGAGAGCGAGCGCGATGTCATTCGCGGCGACCACGACGGTGCCGACGTCGCCCGTTGCCGCGACTCCGGTGAGCCCAGCGTCCCTATTCGGAAGCGATGTCCCGGAAGCGCCGGCCCCTGACACTCCAGTGACGGCGACCGAGCTACTGGGGACATCCGACCCGACCGCGCCCGTCCCGGCGATACCGGACAGGAAGACGGCGGCGCTTGGGGTGACGGCACCGACGTCACTGGGCGCGGAGGCGCCGGTCAACGCAACGGTCCTGTTCGGCACAACCGCGCCGACGGCCCCTGTCCCGGTTGCCCCGGTCAGCGCGACGGTACGGCTGGGAGCGACGGTCCCGACCGAGCCAGTCGCAGAGATGCCGACGACAGCAGCGGCGCTGCTTGGGGTGACGGTGCCGGCGGCCCCGGATGAGGCGACGCCGGAGAGCGCCAGAGCGACACTTAGCGCGACGGCCCCGACTAACCCTGTCGCCACGACTCCAGTCAGAGCGAGGGTAAGACCCCCGCTGCGTAGAATGGTCGGGTCGCTGAGCCTAACGTCACTCGGCGTCGGCTCGCCGGCGTAGAGAAATACATCCGTCATCGGGGGCCCTGCTTACGCTTGTCCCATCGAGCATGTGCCGCAGCGCTCAGCAGAGCGCATAAATTGAGGATGGTCTGACGTCAGGCGTGTGGAGCGCGCACGCTCAATCCCCGAAGGTCGCCACTATGTAGTGGCCGAGGCTCAGCGCCGTGGCGCCGTCGAGATCGCCCCAGTTGTTGATCAGGAGGCCGCCCGTGGGCGTGACGCTGGCATCGATCCCGCCCCCGGTCCAGCCCGGGGGCGGCACCGGCACCTGCGCCAGGACCGCCGCCGCGTAGGTCGACGCGACACTCATCCGCTCCTCTCCTTACGTGCCCACCAGGGTATTGACCGTTGTCCCCGCGACGTCCGGGCTCCCGGCCTTGTAGCCGACGAGGTAGTACGTATCCGACGTCGGCACCATCACCTGGTAGGCGCCGTCAGCCGCCGAGGCGCCGGAGACGCCCTCTGTCTGGTCGGCCTTGTTGTTCTCTCCGTCCGCCGTCCGGTACGGCTTCATGGTCGCGCCGGCGAGTACCGCTCCGGCGGAATCCTTCGCGGTGCCCGCGATCCGCTTCCACGCTTTCGTGCCGCCGTAGCGGACGCGCTCCTCGTAGAATGGCCTCTCCACGCGACCAACAGCGGCCCCATCACTGATCGTCGCCTGCATTCGGCTCCGTGGCCACAACACCGGCCACGTCAGGAAAGACGTGGCGAATTGCTCAGGATCAGCTCCTTGCCGGTAGGCGGCAGGTTCGATCACCATGATCGATGCGCTAAGGCCACCAATCAAGCGGGACATCACTCGTCCACGACGACCCAGACGTCAACCGCGCCCGTCGCCGAGATGTTCCAGAGCACCAGACTGCTAGAGACCGGGATCACCAGTCCGCGCGGGAAGGTCCAGACGATGCCCGCCCCGACGAGCGCCGGTAACGACGCCCGGCGGAAGACATTGAGCGGCACCGTCGGCCCGGTCGCCCACGATAGCGACCCGTTGATCGTGCTCGCGGGGTCGCCCGAATCTTCAGCTAGGAAGGCCACGTTCACCGGGGTGATGCCGATCGCCTGCGGGCGCCCGAGGCCGAACACGCTCGCCGTCGCCGCGTTGAGCGTGAGTCCGATCTCCATGATGCGCGGGCGGTCGGTCGAGGCGGTCCTGATCTCCAGGCAGGCGTTGGCAATCGTGACGTTCGTCGTGCGCTGAGAGAGAGAATAAATGGCCATTACGCAATCCGAATGAGGCCGGTCACCGCGTCGTTCACAGGCATGGTCAGCGTCAGAGTCCCCGCCGTGATGGTCTGCGCGCCGAAGGTATGCACGGACACCGCCAGTTTGCTGGCCGATGTGTCGTTGTAGATCAGCACGGCGTCGAAGGCGGTCGCCAGCGTCACGTTGGTGAATACGATCGACGCCGACGGCGTGAAGAAGGCCGTCGTCCCCGAGGTCGCCGGGGCCGTGCCGGTCGTCACGGCGACACCGCCCGCGACGTAGTTCGTCCCGGAGACTTCACCGGTCGCGTCGTAGACCGTCGTCGCCGCGCCCTTCGTCGCCGTGGTGAGATAGAGCGCCGCCTTGTAGGCGTCCTTCGTGGTGGCCGCGCGGATGACGCTCGCCCCGAAGGCGTGCAGCCCGTTCATGATGTCGGCCTTGAACTGCGTGCACATCGCTTGCGCGTTCGCCATGTCAGAATGCCTCGATCGCGCCTGACAGCGGCGGCAGCTTCTTTAGCGTGACGTGGGCTGAGCGGTGCACCAGCTCGCCGGCAAGCCAGTATTCCACCCAGGTCGTATACTCGTTGTCGTTGTCGACCTCGCCCGTCCTCTTCTCCAGCAGGGACTCATCGAGGTCGCCCTTGGTCGTGTGGATCACCGGCATGTCGCTCCTCCGTCGGCCGCTGGACTCGCCCGACCAACAGCTTCGTTTCGGGGTCGCGGATGAAGTCCTCGCGCATGGGGCGCGCCTCCGGCACGACGACGGTGATGGGCGCGTGGACCGCCGGCGCCAGCGGGGCCTGCACGATGACCGCCGGCGCGGGTCGCTCGACGGCCGCCTGCGCGAGCGCCAGCGCGGCCTGGCCCGTGTCGCTCGCAGGTGGCCCGCCGGCCGGCGCCGCCCCTTTCGCATCCACGAAGCGCGAATCGGAGTGCAGGCGGAAGCCGAGGGCGTCCGCGCGCGCGTTGTCATCCGCGATCTCCCGCTCGACCTGCCGCGCCCGCCAGCCGCGCTCCCGCACCACCTGGCTGCGCGACTTGAAGCCGGCAAGGACCATCGCGCGCTCGGCTTCCACGTCCTGCACTGGATGCAGGTACGGCCACGCCGGCGGCACCCACTCGACGCGCAGCCACGGCCGGGGATCGTCATGGAAGGCGGCCGGCACCGCGAGGGCACCCGAGATGACCGCCGCGTTGACGAAGGCGGTCCAGACCGGGCGGTTCAGCGCGAAGGCGACGATGTGGTGCTGGCGCTGCTCGACGCGCCGGCGGAACTCGTTGAGGATCACCCGCACCGTCCGATCGTTCACGGCGCGGAGATCGCCGGTGAGGACCTCGTAGGGCACGTCCGCGGCAACGGCGGCGCCCATGAGCTGCGCCCGCATGAAGTCCGCGTACCCGGCGGCGTCGGGCGGCTCGGAGAAGTCGACCTCTTCGCCCGGGTTCAGCTCCTGGAACAGGCCGGGCTCGAGCCCGATCAGTCCATGCCCGGCGTCGTCGCGCTCGATCGCCTGACCGGTCAGCGGGTCGACCTCGGCGTCCGGCGTCGGACCGCCGCGCTTGAGGAAGCCCACGAACAGGTTCGCGAGCTTCTGCCGGACGAGCGTCGCATCGTCGTACTGGTCGAGATCGTAGAGCTTCAGCAGCGCCTGCGTGAGCTGGGGCACGCCGCGGATCTGGCCCGCGCGGAGCGGGTCGTAGAGGTGGATCACGCTATCGGCCGGCACCGGCACGAGCTCGGAGCTTGGAATGTCGGTGAAGTCGCTTGGGCGTCGGCGATAGAACCAGTAGGCGGCGCGCCGGCCGAGCGGATCGAACTCGATCCCGGCCCGGATCACGTTGCCAAGACTCCCGACGGTCGAGTAGTTCTCCGGGCAGAGCTCCGGCTCGAGCAGCTGGAGTTGGAGCGGCACCGCAAGCCCGTCCTTGGCGAGCCGGGGCCGGAGGCGGACGAACATCTCGCCGCCCTCGAGCCAGCCACGGACGGCGAGGGCCTGGAGCCCGTAGAGATCCAGCCTGCCATCCGCGTCGGCCTCATCGGTCCAGTCGAGCCAGAGCTGCTCGACGCGCTCCTGGAAGTTCTGATCGGGCGCGAGGGATTGCGGCTCGATCCCGGTCCCGATCAGGTTCGACACGAGGCGATCGACGGCCGTCCGCGCGTAGCCGTCCGTCCGGACGCCCGCCCGCGAGCGGGCGCGCAAGAGACTCAGGCTCGGAAGCGTGCTGTCGTTTGGTCCGAGCGTGCTCGAAAACCAGCCCCTCGCGCGCCGGCCCTGGGTAGCGGCGGGATACATGGCGGCTTGATTTTTGATCGGCGGCGCGAGGGCCGTGCCGAGGCGCTGGAGCGTTCGGCCGAGCGCGGCGAGCATGCTCAGGTCCCCTTGCTCGAGGTCCCGATCCACTGCCGGGGCCGCGCTGGCGTCGTCGCGGCGGCTAGGTCCGCTTCGACCATCGCGAGTGCTTGGCGCATTTCCTCGACCGAGCGATACGCAACCGAGCGATCTGCGTAGGTGACGCTCTTCTCGCCCTTCGCTATGGCTACTCGGAGCGCGTCCGCGTCCGCTTGCGTGAAGGCCACGTCCGTCTACTCCAGATCCTCGGCGTAGACAAGAACGCCCTGCGCCCGGAGGCGGATGACGAGATCCTCGGCCAGCGTCGGCGGGGCCAGACCCTCGGGCCCGGCTCGCTCGCGCGCCTCCGCGATGAGGCCGCTCAATCGCGCGGCGAACTCATCGGCGCGCTCGAACACGACGACGATTCGGAGCTCACCGGATGCCACCTACCCGACCTTCTCGAACGCGGCCGCTTCGCCGTATTCGATCGTGGGCACGACCTGCACGCCGTGGCCCACGTCGGCGCGGTAGATCACGGACGGCGCCGCGATGCACGCGATGCTCAGGTTGCAGGTCTCCGCGCCAGGCGTGATGGAGAGCACCTTCCCGATGATCTCGTGCCCGATGTTGTAGCCACGGCCGCGCACGACGTCGCCGACGTTCGCTTCAGTCCCATCTCGGTAATGCGGCATCTCGATCCTCCTCAACGCAAGAAGCCCCGGGAGGACGAGCGCCATCCGGCGCGCCCTCCCGAGGCTTCGGAGTTTCCGAGTGTCCTCAGGCCAGCTCTGACCGAGAGCATACCGCCCCGACCCGGGCTGCGGCAACGGATCATTTCGGCGGCGGCTTTGACCCACGCTCTGGGTCACGCGCTGGGTATTTAGGATCGGCCGTGATCCTCTTCCCCCAGAAACTCGTTCATCGCGAAAAGCGCATCGACGAGTGCCATCGGTCCATGCGCGCTCGGGGTCGCTCCACGGCTGGCCACGAAGTAGAAGCCGTCGTCGCGCTCTTCCACGCGAGCGATCTCTCCGTCCCTATCGGAGTGCCGCTCGATCACCCTCGCCGCCATGGTTTCCCTCGTTCTCGGCGCCTTGCGCGCCGATCCCCTTCTGGAGTGTACCGCAGCAGTGGGATCACTTCGACGGCGGCTCCGGCGGCACCAGCACCGTCTGCTCGATGTTCACGTTGCTGATCCCGCCCTTGAACACGTTGAGCCGGATCTGGCCGCACCACTCTCGCGGGAGGACTCGCCGAGCGACCGCGACAATGGCGAAGAGCCAGAGTGGAGGCGCGCCCGCTGGTGGCGCGGCTGGGGCGCGGCGGGGCCGGCTCATTAAGCCAGGTACCGGCTGCGCGTGAAGCGGCGCCCACCGATGCGCCCCGCCATAGCGGGCGTCGCCGGGCCCGGCACCGTGAACGGCGAGGCTTCGGGCACCGGCGTCGTCGTCTCGCTCGGCGCGCTCGGTGCCGGCGCGGCCGCCCGGAGCCGGTGGGCCATCGCCTCGAGGCGCGGATTCAGGAGGCGGAGGGCGGCCAGCGCGTACGTCGCGCAGTCGAGCATCTCGTTCCGAGTCCGCGTCTTCACCCACGCCGTCGTCGGCACGCCCTTGTGCCAGCGCGTGACCAGCCGTTCGCTCGTCAGCTGCGCCGCCAATTCCTCGTCGGCCCAGTCCGCATGCGGGAGGTGGACGTACCCCCGCCCCCGCTCCGTCAGCCGCAGGCGCCCGACCAGCAACCCCTTGGCGGCATCGACGCCGATCGTGTAGAGCGGGACCGCGCGCTGGCCGCGGCCCCATCGGCGCGGCGCCGGCGACGACACCAGCGGGCGTTGCCCCTCGCGGCCGATGATCGCGTAGACCCGCCGCGCCGCCTGGCGGGCGCAGTAGTCGTAGACGAGCGTCGTGCGGTGGCCGCCGGAGTCGATGCAGGTCGCCAGGACGCGGAGCCGGAGGCCGGAGGCGTGCCGGTATTCGGCCTCGAGCACCTCGTCGAGCATCCGCCACGGCTCCGGCTGCGACGTGTCGCCCGGGAGCGTCTGCCGGTCGACGAGCCAGGCCTCCTCGCCTGGGCCCCAGCCGATCACGAGCAGCTCCAGGCGGTCGTCCTGCACGTCCGCGCCCATCGTGAGACAGCAGGCTGCGGCCGGCACGTCCACATCGACGCCGTAGGCCTCGCGCCGTAGCAGGAGCGAGGACGGCTCGGCGCCCTCACCGTCGTCGGGCTCGACCGGCTCACCGAGCGTCGTGTTCTGCCAGGCGTGCATCTCCGAGCGGTCCCCGGCCTTCTGCGCCGCCCGCGCACGCAGGAACCCGGAGACGATCTCGGCGAGTGACGAGAGCGGCGAGTACGCTTCCCAGAGATGGAACGACACGATCGCGCGCTCGCGGCGATCCGGCTGCCCCGCGCGCCACTCGCCGCGCGCGAGGATCGCGACCCGCTCGGCATCGCCGAACGCCGCGCCGCAGGCCGGGCAGACCAGGTGGGCCGTCTCGGGATCGTCGTTCTCCCACCGGACGTTGGCCCAGGTGAGCGGATGCAGCACGCCGCACGCGGGACACGGGACGTGGAAATGCCGCTGGTCGCCGCGCCGGAACCACGTGTCGATGGGCGCCCCGCGCAGCGTGGGCGAGCTGAGCATCAGGACCCGCCGCCGGCGGCGATACGCGGAGGTCCGCTTGAGCGCGATGGAGATCGTGTTGCCCTCGCCCGGCAGCTCGGGCGGATAGCGGTCGATCTCGTCGAGCACGAGCAGACGCCGGGAGCGCGCGGCCAGCGAGGCGGCGCTGTTGGCCCCACCAATGGCGAGGTCGCCGCCGCGGAAGATCTTGGTGAGGGTCGTATTGCTCCCGTGCTTCGCGCGCGCCTTCGCCACGCGCTCTTTCAGGGCTGGGCTCGCCTCGATGACCGGGTTCAGCCGATTGCGCGCGAAGTCCTTCGCCATCGGGTCGACGGTCGGCTCGACGACCATGATCGGGCACGGGTCGTGGGCGATGTGATACGCCACGACGCAGACGGCCGCCGATGTTTTCCCCACCTGCGAACTCGCCCGGAGCACGGCGATCTCGACCCCAGGCTCGTGGAACGCGTCGAGGACGCCGCGCAGATAGGGCGTGAAGCTCGTCTGCCAGTGCGTCCCCGCCAGCGGCCCCGTCGTCACGATGATCTCGCGGTCGGCGAACTCGGAGACGGTCAGCTCGGGCGGCGGCGGAAAGACGGACGCGCAGACTTCGCGATCGAGCGCCTGGACCGGGCTCACGGCCGTCACAGCGCTTGCCCTGCCAACTCGAGGAGTGCCTCGCGGACGGCCTCGGCAAGGACGCACTCCACACCGGCGAGCCCGTCCAGGGTCCCGGCGCGATGCACGCGGTCGGCCAGCGTGGTCGGCCAGGCGAGGAGCTTGGCCCGGATCGCCGCCGCCCGCTGCTCCATCACGCGCTTGACTTCGTCGCGCGGGAGCAGCTCGCGCGCGCGCGATTGGTGCGTCTGCTCCGTCAGGGCCGCTTGCGCCCGCTCCTTGCGGGCCCGCTCGAGTTCGAGACTGACCGCCGCGCCCGGCGTGCGCGCGGCCGCCTCCTTCGCGGCCCGCCAGGCCTCGACCACGGCGAGATCATAGCGCGACGGACGTCCGCGAGCGCCTCGCTGCGCGATCGGCATGCCATCCCGCTCCCAACGCGTCACGCTCTGCATGTGGACAGCTAGCTTCGTGGCGAGCTCCCGGCGGGTGAGGAGCTTGGTCTTCGGCGGGCGACGACGGGGTGCCATCAGCCGAGGAGCCGGAGTTGGCTGGCGCAGGGCCGCTCTCGCTTCGCGCTGTTGCAGCCGAAGTGCGCGAGTTGCAGATTGCGCGCCTCATGGACGCCGCCGGCGACCACGGGAACGATGTGATCGAGCGTCGCCGAGCGTGGATGAGGGGGCGTGAATCGACGACCGACCGGACCGCAGCACAGCCCGCAGCGCCCCCGGTCGCGGGCGTAGATCGACCAGAGCGAGAGATGCGCTTTCGCGAGTCCGCGTCGCCTGGCGTGCTTGGCCCGACTCTTCGCCTGACGCGCGCAGGCCTTGGGCCAGTAGACCTGTCCCGCGTTCCTCGTCGGGAACTCGAGCAGACAATTCGGGCACCGCTTCCAGATTCTCGGTCGTGCCGTGGCGGCGGAAGCCCGCGCCACGGCCTTCTCGATGGCCGCCAATGACCAGCGCGGACAGTGGCCACACTTCGACAGTGCGTGCGCCACTGGGCTGCCGTTCTCGCGGAACCAGGGCATGAAAATTCGGCCACATCCGCAGATGTCCAGCAGACGGAGGCGAGCGCAGAGCCGGCAGACTTTCCGCGCCGTCGTGATCCGGAGGCCGCAGGAACGGCAGGCCGCGACAGGACGGCGCCAGCGGACTCGGCCGCAACCCTTACGGCAGCGCCTGCGCTTTCGGCCGAGGAACTCCTTTCCGCAGCCAGCGCAGACCCACGCGCGATTTCGATTTCGATCTTTCTCTCGAACCTGCGCAGCCCTTGATGAAGCTAGATTCATGCAGCGCGGTGAGCAGTATTTCCGCCGTCCTGACCGCTGGCGCCCGCCAGCGCGCAGCCTCGCTGGCGGCATCTTCCCGCCGCACGCCGCACACAGATGGTTAGCCGTTAGCTCTAAATGTCCTGTAACTAGTGGAAATACCTCGCGCCTTCGCTTTCCCGCTTGTGGCCTCTCTTGCAGGGGCCCCCGAATCGATGACCGGCTCATCCTCGTGTTCTCTTCGGCGCCGCCTTCTCCCTCGCCAGCTCCGCCGTCAACGCCTCCAACCGCGCCCGATCCTCCTCTGCCGTCAGGCCACGCCGCTGGGGCTGCCCGTCCGTCCCAACCTCGCCCTCCGTCCGCTGGTGCCCCTCCGAATCCAGTGCGAGAGCACTCCGGATCGAGGCACGGTCTGATCGGGCGGCTAACATGTTATCCACACCGTCCACCGGCTCTACTACTTCGGTCTCGAGGTTCTTCGGTCTCGGTCTCGGTCTCGGTCTCGGAGCGCCAGAGCCTTCCTGGTCTTCAGAGGGTCTTGCGAGGGTCTCTGTAGGGTCTTGGAAGGGTCTTGTGATTCGGTAGTAATCGCAGAACCTTAGAACGATCGGAAGCCGAGGAAGGGCGGCAATAGCTCGCTCGACACCTTTTCGGTGCTTCGGATCGGCCAGGCGGATATTGGGGTCATACCGCAGCCCGTTCCGGATCCAGACAACGACGCCCTCGCGCTCGATCCAGCGCCCGGCGGCTGAAGTCGGTGTCGACTCGAGCTCGCGGAGGGCTGTCTCAAGGGTTCCCGGGTCGTAGCCGGTCTGAATGCAGAGGAGAGCGGGGTAGTGACGGAACATCGACGAGGCGTTGTTCTGCGCGCACAGCCGAAGGGTCAACAAGACGTGGCGGCTGGTGGGGGTGAGCTGCTGGAAATCAGGGTCGTCGAATAAGGAGCAGTAGACGCCGCGGTACAGGCCGCGGTAGTAGACCTCCTGGCCCTCGGGCGCGCGAGGGACGATCTCAGTTCCGCCCCAACACGATGACCAACGTGAGCGTCAGCGGCCCCACCGTGATCGGCACCGGGAAGGGGACCACGAAGTACGGCAGCACCGCCGGCCTCGCGGCGAGCAGCTCAGCGACGGTCAGCACGGCGAGAACTCCTCAAGTGCGGTCGAGTAGGCAAGCCTCAGCGGATGTCTCGGCGCGCCGGCCTTGGTCCGTCCGAGGCACTGGAGGCGCACATGCCAGAACCGGAGCAGGTCGAGCACTTCGGTGTCACGGCCCCACATCGAGCCGTGCGCGCCCCACGCCGCGATGACTGCTTTCACGCCTGCGCCGCGCGCATGCCGACCGAGCCACTCGTCGTTTTGCGGGCCCACCGCGTCGTTCTGACGGAGCGCCAAGAGACGCCGTGGGTTCGTGGCGCGGTACGCGAAGAGATTGACGACGATGATCCCGCCGAGACCCCAAGCTCGCGTGAAACCGATGCACCGGCGAATGGTCGCGTCGTCCTGTTCGGCATCGGCCGTGCTCGGGTTGAGCATGATCCAGACCGCACGGCCAGCCATCAGCTTCCATATGCGCTCCAAGGCGTAGCGATAACGACCGGTCTCGTCGATCACCGCGTCAGTCGCCACCCAACTCATCGCCCCGCCCACCGCTTCACCTCGGGCCGGGCGAGGAGGGCGCGAGCCTCGTCCCACATCTTGTGTGGGTGATCGGTGAGCTTCTCGCATGCGTCGATGGTTACTAAAACGCGTTCGAGGGCGAGCACCACCTCCCGCATCGTCTCCAGCGCGGCGCCGGGGGAAGAGGCGAGGGCGGTAATAGCTGTCTCGATCTCCTCCCTCCATGTCGGCCCCACGTACTTGAAACCGTGGTTCGCCTTGAAGAGGATCGCGTCGTGTGCGTAGGGCTCAATCTGCCTCACCTTGATGACGAGCTGTTGGAGCGCCCCCCGCATCGCCGCGAGGTCGGCCTCCAGGGCGGAGATCCGAGCCCGCATGTCGTCAAGAACCGTCGGCGTCGTCAACGCCCAGCCGTCCTCATGCGTGATCGCCTCGAGGCCCGAGTCCTTGAGCGCATCGAAGAATCCCCGCACATCCCACGCTTCCTTCTGAGCCTCGTATCCGCGCGCCTCGTCCCGCTCCCGCTCCGCCTCGGCCAGCTTCGCCTGGAGTCTGTACACTTCGTTCTGTACACGGTTGGTCGCGGAGTGAGCCGCGCTCACGTCAAGGCTAAGATCCTCGATGTGTTCCTTTTCGTGGGCATCCTTCTCTGCGAGAGCACGGGTGACCTCGGCCTCGGCGAACGCTGCCAGGATCTGATACGTGCTCCCGAGGAAGCCGTCCTCGTTCTTGAGAAAGTGTCGAGCCCTCCACTCCAGTACCTCTCGCCTCTCGTCACTCATGCTTCCCCTCCCTCCCGAGGGCGAATCTTCTCGCTTTTGCGTAGTTCCTTCACGCGGACCCGCGCATGACGCGCGCAGAACGTCCCCTGCGTGGCGTTGTAGGTGTTGAACACTTCCTCGGTCGCCCGCGCTCCGCAAATCGGCTCATCACACGTAGTCTTGAACGGCCTAGAATGGGCGCTCACGATTCTGAGCCGAGGGCGGCGTCGTGGGCTCCGGCGTCCAGACGTACTTCTTCGCGCGGCGCCCGCGGTGCTTCCAGCGGCAGCAGGGGCCGGTCCTGGCGTACGGGCCGCCGAGGAACGGCCGGTGGCAGTCGCCGCAGCTGCGCTGGGTCTTTGGGGCTGCGGCAG
>DASYUQ010000138.1 GCA_036001065.1 Candidatus Methylomirabilota bacterium | reverse complement strand
CCAGGCGATCGAACCGCGGATGGAGCTGGAGCAGAACCTCCACATGTACCGCCAGATGGCGAAGATTCGCGCCTTTGACGAGCAGGTGAACGAGCTCTACAAGAGCGCGAAGATGCCGGGCCTGGCCCACCTCTACGTCGGCCAGGAGGGCGTGGCGGTCGGCGTCTGCGAGGCCCTGCGCCGCGACGACTACATCACCAGCACCCATCGCGGGCACGGCCACTGCCTGGCCAAGGGCGCCTCGGTCAACCGGATGTTCGCGGAGCTGCTCGGCAAGGAGGCGGGCTATTGCCGCGGCAAGGGTGGCTCGATGCACATCGCCGATCCCGAGACGGGCAACCTCGGCGCCAACGCCATCGTGGGCGGCTCCGCCGGCATCGCCACCGGCGCCGCGCTGTCGGCCAAGATGCGCGGCAGCGATCAGGTGGCCGTGTGCTTCTTCGGCGACGGCGCGCTGGGCCAGGGCCTGCTCTACGAGACGATGAACATGGCGGCGCTCTGGACGCTGCCCGTCATCTACGTCTGCGAGAACAACCTCTACGGCGAGTACACGCCCTGCGGCGAGACCATCGCCGGCGACATCCTGGCGCGCCCCCTGGCCCTGGGGGTCCACGCCGAGAGCGTGGACGGCCAGGACGTCCAGGCGGTCAACGCGACGATGCGCCGGCTGGTCGAGCGCGCGCGCCGGGGCGAGGGGCCGGCCTTCCTCGAGTGCAAGACCTACCGCTACTACGGCCACCACGTCGGCGACGTCACCCGCGAGTACCGCACGCGGGAGGAAGAGCGCGAGTGGATGAGCAAGCACGATCCGCTCCAGACCCTGGCCGGGCGGCTCACGGCACAGGGCCTCGCCGACGAGAGCGTCCTCGAGCGGATCGTCACCGACGTCAAGGCCGAGATCGACAATGGCGTGCAGTTCGCGCTGGCCGCGCCCTACCCCGACGTGAGCCAGGTCGACGAGGACGTCTATGCGTGACGCCGTCATCACTCGCCAGATCGGCCCGTGCTTCGCCGCCGAAGTGGAAGGCGTCGACATGACCAAGCCGTTATCTCAGGAAGATGTGGCGGCGATCCATGCCGGAATGGACGAGTACGCCGTGCTGGTGTTCCACAGCCAGCATATCGACGACGAGCAGCAGCTCGCCTTCACCCGCAGTCTGGGGGAGATCGAGCACGCGATCGGCACGAGCCTGCGGGCGCCGGAGGAGTATCGCCTGCCGACCACCTTCGCCGACGTGTCCAATCTCGACAAGGACAACAAGGTGTTCGCTCGAGACGACCGCCGGCGGTTGTTCGCCATCGGCAACCGCCTGTGGCATTCCGACAGCTCGTTCAAGGCGATCCCGGCGAAGTACTCGCTGCTGCACGCCCGCAGCGTCCCGTCAAAGGGCGGAAACACCGAGTTCGCCGACATGCGCGCGGCCTACGACGCCCTCGACGACGAGACCAAGGCCGAGGTCGAGGACCTGATCTGCGAGCACTCGCAGCTCTTCTCGCGGCAGCAGCTCGGCTTTACCGACTTCACCGAGGGGGAGCGCGCCCGCTTCAAGCCGGTGCGCCAGCGCCTGGTGCGCACGCACCCGGTGACCGGCCGCAAGTCGCTCTACCTGTCCTCGCACGCGGGTACCATCCTCGGCTTCCCGGCGCCGGAGGCGCGTGCCTTCCTGCGCGATCTCGTCGAGCACGCCACCCAGCGGCAGTTCGTCTATGCGCACACGTGGCGGGTCGGCGATCTCGCGATGTGGGACAACCGTCGGACCATGCACCGCGCCCGCCCCTTCCCGGCGCACGAGCCGCGCGACATGCGTCGCACCACGCTCGCCGGCGACGGGCCGACCGTGGCCCAGGTCGCCTTTGTAGGGGGCGGTCAATGAGTGAGCGAGAGCTGACGTACGGCGAGGCGGTCCGCGAGGCGCTCGCGGAGGAGATGCGGCGCGACCCGCGCGTGTTCATCATCGGAGAGGACGTGGCGGAGGCTGGCCATCCCTTCAAGGTGCTGACCGGGCTGGTGCAGGAGTTCGGGACGAAGCGGATCATCGACACGCCGATCTCCGAGCCCGGCTATGCCGGCATCGGCGTGGGGGCCGCGATGACCGGCATGCGCCCGGTCGTGGACGTGATGTTCGGCGACTTCATCACGCTGGCCATGGACCAGATCGTGAACCAGGCCGCCAAGGTGCACTATATGTCGGGCGGCAAGCTCAAGGTGCCGATCGTCTTCCGCACCACGCTGGGGGCGACGCGCCGGTCGGCCGCCCAGCACTCGCAGTCGCTCCACGCCTGGGTGAGCCACATCCCGGGCCTCAAGGTCGCGCTGCCCTCCGGCCCCTACGAGGCCAAGGGGCTGATGAAGACGGCCATCCGCGACGACAGCCCGGTGGTCATCTTCGAGGACAAGATGATGTACCGGGTCAAGGGACCGGTGCCGGCCGAGGACTACACGATCCCCTTCGGCGTGGCGGAGGTCAAGCGCGCCGGCACGGACATCACTATCGTCGCCACCAGCAGCATGGTCGCGGTCGCCCTCGGCGCCGCCAAGATGCTCGAGGAGATCGGCATCAGCGCGGAGGTGATCGACCCGCGCACGACCTACCCGCTCGACAAGCAGGCGCTGATCGATTCCGCCAAGAAGACCTCGCGCGCCATCGTGGTGGACGAGGGCTACGAGCGCTACGGCACCACCGCCGAGATCGCGTCGGTGATCGCAGATGGGGCGTTTTATTTTTTGGATGCGCCGGTGAAGCGCATCGGCGCCATGGACGTGCCGGTGCCGTTCTCGCCGGTGCTCGAGGACCTCACGGTGCCGTCGGAGAAGATGGTCTTCGAGGCGGCGAAGGCGCTCTGCGGGAAGGCCTGACCCAGGTCGCGGCGATGCCCACCAACGTCATCATGCCGGCCCTGGAGATGGCGCAGGAGACCGGCAAGGTCCTCAAGTGGCTCAAGTCTCCCGGCGACACGGTGGCGAAGGGCGAGTCGATCGTGGAGATCGAGACCGACAAGGTCACCGTCGAGATCGAGGCGCCGGCGTCGGGGATCTTGCGCGACGTGACAGCGCGGGCAGGGGACGTGGTGCCGGTGGGCCAGACGATCGCGCTCATCTTCGCTGCCGGTGAGGCGGGGGGGGCTAGCCCGACACCGGCCGCGGCGCCGGCCAAGGCATCACCCCTCGCCCGGAAGATCGCCGAGCAGCACGGTGTGGATCTCGCGCGGGTGAAGACGAGCAGCGGTCGGATCGAGAAGGCCGACGTCCTCGCGTACGTCGAGAGCCACAGCACGTCGACCGCCGCGGACGGGACGGCGGCACGCCTCAGCGCCGCGTCGCCGAAAGCGCGGCGGCTGGCGACCGAGCGCGGGCTCGATATCACGGTGCTGCACGGCTCCGGCTCGGGCGGCGCCGTCCTCGCGGCGGATGTCGCAGCGGCGACGCTGCCCGCGGCTCAGGTCCCAGCGGCGGCGGCCGCCGCGGCGCCAGGGGTGGCTCGCGTAGAGGCGCCGGGCGTCAGCACGGTCTGGCGCATCATGGCCGAGCGGATGACCACGAGCTGGACCACCGCGCCCCACTTCTATCTGGTGCGCGAGGTCAACGTGAGCCGTCTGGTGTCGTGGCTGGAGAAGGCCCGCAAGCAGACGGGCGCGCACATCACCTACACGGATCTGCTCGTCAGGCTCGTCGCCGCCGTCCTGGCGCAGCATCCCCGTGCCAACGCCTCCTGGAAGAACGGCGCGATCGTTCAGAACACCGACATCAACATCGGTCTGGCCGTCGCCATCGACGACGGCCTCGTCGTCCCCGTCCTCCACCGCGCCGGCACGCTGAGCCTCCCCGAGATCGCGACCTGCCGCGAGGATCTGGTGGGCCGCGCCCAGGCCGGCAAGCTGCGCCCGGCCGACATCCAGGGCGGCGGCTTCACCATCAGCAACCTCGGCATGTACGGCGTCGACGCCTTCAACGCCATCGTCAACCCGCCCCAGGCCGCCATCCTCGCCGTTGGCCGCATCGCCGACCGCGTCGTCGCCCTCAACGGCCAGCCCGCCGTCCAGCCCACCATGGTGCTGACCCTGTCCTGCGATCATCGCGCGCTCGACGGCGCGCGTGGCGCCCAGTTCCTCGGCGCCCTCGCCGACCTGATCGAGGAACCGCTGGCGCTGCTGGTGTGAAGTCCAGGGGAACGGGATTCGAACCCGTGTATGAGCCCGGCCCCGTTTTCGCCACGCGCCGGCCATCATCCGCGGGTCGTGGTCCCGGGACCAGGATACGCGCTGGCGCGAAGGTTCTGTGGCGAGCCACGGTTCAGGACCGGCGGGCGACGAAGGACATCATGTAGGCGTCGGGGAAGGCCTGGATGACCGCGAGCCCGGCTGCCGCCAAGTCGGCCCTGAGCTCTGCAGGCGAATACATGTGCCAGTACAGGAGGCGTGTGGTGTCGCCGCTCCAGGCCGGACCGAACCGGTCACCAGGCTCCCAATCGGAGTCCCGCCCCAGCAGCCGCAGGGCCCGGTGGACCAGGCCCAGCGCGGCGAACCACGCTCGGAACTTCCATGAGTACTCTCGCGATGGTGTCGCGACGAAGACTGTGCCGCCCGGACGGAGCACGCGGTGGACCTCGCGAAATACCCGGACCCGGGCGGTGCGGCCGCGGATGTAACAGATCACCGAGCCGACCATCAAGACCGCGTCGAACGATTCGCTCCGAAATCCGAGGGCGCGGGCATCCATCACGCGAAAACCGACGGGGATCGCCGCGTCCCGTGCCAGCTTGGTGGCCGTCCGGATCATCGCCTCGTTGATGTCAACGCCAATCACGAAGCATCCCGCTCGCTGCAGGGCGAGGCTCACGCGACCCGTTGCGCACCCGATGTCCAGCACCTGCGCGCGCGGCGGGACGTGACCGTTGAGGAGCAGGTACTCGCCCGCGGTGATCCCCGCGGCGGTGTGGCGCTGGGCCGCCTCGAGTTCGACCCGGTCACTGTACTTGCTCCGGATGCCGTCCTCCAGTTCGGCCAGCGAGTAGCGGCCACGGACGAGGGCCAGCGATCTGGTGATGGTCCTCCTAGTGCCGTTCCAACTTGTTGGCACTAAATCTGTCCACGAACGACGTACACGGTGCCTTCCTAGGCGCGAATAGTTGGAACGGCACTAGTCGCATTGAGCGTAGCGACCAAGTCCTTGCAGCCCATATGACGGCCCGGCAGGGGGCCTCTTTGCCATGCGGAGCAATCACCGTGCCGGACCGTGGCTGCCGCGGTGCGCCCGATCCCGGGACTTGGCTCCTGTCCTGGAGCTCCCGGTGTCAGCCGTATGCACTGCCGGTGCCGCGCCTGTTCAGGTCGCCGCCCATCTTTCTGCGCCGCCTGCACATCACCGGACCGGTGTGCCCGGCGGAAATGGGCTTGCGCTGCGGGGGGGTCGGGCACGGCTTTTGCCCGGTAGGGATAGGGTGTGGGGTTTTAAGGATAATCTTGCACATTCCCCTGAAGGGTTGAGGCCCGCGCTCCGAACCGGCTCGTGCGCCCGGCCTCGCTTCGAGACCGTCAACGACAGCGAGACCTGGAACGCATTGGCGCTCGGCTTTGCCGACAGTATGCTCGAGCAGGGCTACGAGTGGGGCGAGGTGCTCCGGACGTCGGGCGCCCAGCCGTACCGCTGCGTCATCCTCGACGAGGATCACTGCGTCGCCGCCACCGCCATCCTCTCCTGGCGGGTTCCCGGCACCTCCCTGTCCCTGCTCTATGCCCCTCGCGGGCCACTCGTCCAGCCCGACAGCGAGGCGGGATGGCGCGGGCTCGTGCGTGCGATCCAGGAGATCGCCGCGGCGCGGAACGCCATCCTGCTGCGCGTCAGTCCCGCGCTGCCGAGTGATCGACACGATGTTCACGAGCAGCTCGTCCGGCACGGCTTCATTCGTCTTCGCGATGACTGGACGATCTGGAATGCGCCCAGGATCGTCATGACGCTGACGCTGGAGGGTACGGAGAGCGAAGTTTGGGCCCGACTCAGCAACTCGCGGCGGCGCGAGATCCGGGCCGCCGAGCAGGCCGGCATTATCGTCGAGCAGGCCGGAACTGAGCTGGGCGTGGTCGACTTCTATCGCATGGTGGTCAGCAACGGACAGCGCAAGAGATACCCGGTGCGGCGCTCGGCTCACTTCGACGCTCTCTGTCGCCTGTACGGTGCCGCGGGCACCGGTGTGCTGCTCCTGGCACGGCACAACGGGGATCTGATAGGTGGCCTGGTGGGCGCGAAATTCGGTCGCTGGGCCTATTTGCTCTACTCAGGCGTCGATCGGGGATGGGCGCCGGCGCGCGCGGGAGCACGCCCGGGACCCCTCCTCTACTGGCGCTTCATCCTCTGGGCGCACGCGTCGGGCAGCAACGCCATCCACTGGGGCGGCAGCGGGACCAAGCTCCCGCCCGATGAACGCGATCCGGGATACGGCGTCTACCAGTTCAAACGGAGCTTCGGCTCGTCGTGCTTCGCATACCTGGGCTACTACGACCTCGTCTTTCGGCCGATGCTCTACAAGGCGTTTCGAGCGGCCGAGCGCCGGCTCGGCCCGCTCGCGTGGCGATTACGCGCGTTGCTCAACCGCTAGAATCGCCGGAAACGACTGGGCCACGCCGAGTAGCGCCAAGACGACCCCACAGTCCTTGGCAGAATCCGTTCGTGGAGCGGCTGATCGGCTCGGTGCGGCGCGAGTGTCTGCACCATGTTGTCGTTCTGAGCGAGCTACCTCTGAGGTTGTCCGGGGTACGCCGGTAGCAGAGGTCGACGTCGTAGGTCACGCGGGCGCTGCCCATGAGCGCTTCGGCCTGGCCGCCGACGATGATGAACTCCACGCCGTGATCGGCCAGGAGTGCGCAGAAGCGTTCAAGCGGGCTTGGCGCGAGCGGCTCGTCCAATCTGCTGCGCCCTCAGGGCGGCCCGGCGGGCGCGCTCGGCCCGGCGCGCCCGCTCCGTCGGTGGGACGCGCATGTTGGCACGGATGAGCGAGAGGTCCACGCCGTTCTCGTCGTACTGACCTGGCGTCCCGAACGGACCGGGCGGGGGCGGCGTGCCGGTCGAGGAACCGTCGCCGGGGCTCACCATGGCTGTCATTCTACTCCGACGGCAGGACGAGCGACGACCAACGTAGGTGACAGGCGTGATACCCTTCGGCCACGCGGGCGGCGTCGCAGCGCGGCAGCGCGCGTGCTCCCGAGTGTCCTTCACCGCAGCCTTGGAGGACGAGCGATGGTGACGTTCCAGGTCAACGGCGCGAGCCGAACGGTGGACGTCGAGGCCGACATCCCGCTCCTGTGGGTGCTCCGCGACGAGCTCGGCCTGACGGGGACGAAGTACGGGTGCGGCGTGGCCCAGTGCGGGGCGTGCACCGTGCACGTCGACGGGCGCGCCGCCCGCGCCTGCGTGACGCCGGCGGCGGGGCTGGGGGGGCGTGACGTCGTCACGATCGAGGGCGCCTCGGGCATGGTCGCCCAGGCGGTGCAGGGCGCCTGGCGCCGGCTCGACGTCGCCCAGTGCGGCTACTGCCAGTCCGGCCAGATCATGTCGGCCATCGCGCTGCTAGCGGAGGTCCCGCGCCCCTCCGACGCCGACATCGACGCCGCCATGTCGGGGAATGTCTGCCGCTGCGCCACCTACGTCCGCATCCGCGCCGCGATCCACGAAGCGGCCCGGACGCTGGGAGGCTGAGCATGCTGACCCGCCGCCAGTTCGTGCAGTCCACCGCGCTCGCGGGCGCGGCGCTCCTGGTCGGGTTCCGTCTCGGCGACCGTCCAGCGATCGCGGCCGACGACGTCTTCTCGCCGAATGCCTTCGTCCGGATCGCGCCGGACAACACCGTCACGATCATCGGCAAGCACATCGAGTTCGGGCAGGGCAGCTACACCGGCCTCGCCACCATCCTCGCCGAGGAGCTCGACGCGGACTGGTCCCAGGTGCGCGTCGAGGCGGCGCCCGCGGACGCCGGCCGCTACAACAACCTCAAATGGGGCCCGGTCCAGGGCACGGGCGGCAGCACCGCCCTGGCCAACTCATGGGATCAGCTCCGGAAGGCCGGAGCCACGGCGCGCGCCATGCTCGTCGAGGCGGCCGCCCGCGAGTGGGGTGTGCCCACCTCGGAGATCACCGTGGACCGCGGCGTCGTCTCGCACGCGCCGTCGGGACGCCGCGCCACGTTCGGCGAGCTGGCGCCGAAAGCCGCCACGCTGACACCGCCCGCCCAGGTCTCGCTGAAGGACCCCAAGGACTTCAAGCTCGTGGGCAAGCGGGTGCCCCGCCTCGACTCGACGGCCAAGACCGACGGCTCCGCCAAGTTCACCATGGACTTCGCGCTGCCCGGCATGCTGACGGCCCTCATCGCGCGGCCGCCCCGGTTCGGCGCCACCGTGAAGTCGTTCGACGCGACGGCGGCCCGCCGGGTCAAGGGCGTGACGCACGTCGTGCCGGTGCCTTCGGGCGTCGCCGTGGTGGCCACGAGCTTCTGGGCCGCGCGCAAGGGGCGGGAAGCGCTGCGCGTGACGTGGGACGAGAGCCGCGCCGAGATGCGCGGCAGCGAGGATCTGTACCGGAGCTATCGAGCGCTCGCCGGCCGCCCGGGCAGGTCCGTGCGGTGCGACGGCGACGCCGCCGGCGCCCTGCGCGGCGCGGCGAAGGTGATCGAGGCCGTCTACGAGTTTCCCTATCTCGCGCACGCGCCCATGGAGCCGCTCGACGCCGTGGTGCGGCTCGGCGCCGGCGAGTGCGAGATGTGGGCCGGCTCCCAGGTGCCCACGATCGACCAACAGGTCGTCGCGCGCATCGTGGGAGTGCCCCCGAACAAGGTCCGCATCCACACGCTGCTGGCGGGCGGCAGCTTCGGACGCCGCGGCACCCCGGACGGCGACGTCGCCGGCGAGGCCGCCGCCATCGCCAGGGCCATCGGTGGCGACCGCGCCGTGAAGCTCGTCTGGACACGCGAGGACGACATCCAGGGCGGCAAGTATCGGCCGCTCTACGTGCACCGCCTGCGCGGCGGCCTGGACGCGCGGGGCAACATCGTGGGCTGGGAGCATCGCATCGTCGGCCAGTCGATCGCCACCGGCACGGCGTTCGAGCCCCTGCTCGTGAAGGACGGCGTGGACAGTTCGTCGGTGGAGGGCGCCGTGAATCTTCCGTACGCCATCCCGAACATCGCGGTGGAGCTCCACACGACGAAGGTGGGGGTGCCCGTGCTCTTCTGGCGCTCGGTCGGCAGCACGCACACCGCGTATTCCACGGAGACGTTCCTCGACGAGCTCGCGCACGCCGCCGGCCGTGATCCCCTCGACGTACGGCGTGCGCTTCTGGCCAGGCACCCGCGCCACCTGGCGACGCTGAACCTCGCGGCCGACAAGGCGGGCTGGGGCCAGCCGCTCGCGCCAGGGCGCGCCCGCGGCATCGCCGTGCACGAGTCGTTCGAGAGCGTCGTCGCGCAGGTGGCCGAGGTCTCCCGCCGCCCGGACGGGCTGCCGAAGGTCGAGCGGGTCGTCTGCGCCGTCGACTGCGGCACCGCCATCAACCCGGACATCGTCCGGGCCCAGATGGAAGGCGGCATCGGCTTCGGGCTGGCCGCCGCGCTGTGGAGCGAGATCACGCTGGTGCGCGGCCGGGTGCAGGAGCGGAACTTCGACGGCTACCGGCCGCTGCGGATCGAGGACATGCCGGCGGTGGAGGTGCACATCGTGCCGTCCGGCGCGGCGCCGACCGGGGTGGGCGAGCCCGGCGTGCCGCCGATCGCGCCGGCGGTTGCCAACGCGTTCTTCCAGCTTACCGGCCGGCGGGTGCGGCGGCTGCCGTTCGCGCGGCTCGCGCCGGCCGGCACGCGCACGGCATGAGACCGCGGGCGCTCGCGATCATCGTGGTGGGCACGGCCGCCGTCGCGGCGGTGATCGCGCCATCGATCCCCCGCGCTCAGACCCAGCCGGCGGCGCCCGGCCAGAAGCCGCCGGCGGCGCGTGGGCCGAGCGCGCGCGAGCTGCGCCCGCCGAGCGCCTTCGCCGCGATCCGCGATCCGTCGGCGCGCGCGGTGGCCCTCTTCGTCGAGGCCGGCAAGGTGCTCCAGCATCCGCGCTGCCTGAACTGCCATCCGGACGGCGACCGCCCGGCGCAGGGCACCGGCTACCCGCATCAGCCGCCCGTCCAGCGCGGCGGCGACGGCCTTGGCGTCACCGCGATGCGATGCACGACGTGTCACCAGCCCGCGAACTTCGATCCCGGCCGCGTCCCCGGCCACCCGAAGTGGCACCTGGCCCCCGCGTCCATGGCGTGGCAGCGCCGCTCGCTCGCGGAGATCTGCACGCAGGTGAGGGACCCCGCCCGCAACGGTGGCCACACCCTGGCCGAGATCGTCGAGCACATGGCGAGCGACTCGCTCGTGGGCTGGGCCTGGAGCCCCGGCACCGGCCGCGAGCCCGCGCCGGGCACGCAAGCCGCCTTCGGCGCGCTGATCAAGGCGTGGGCGGACTCCGGCGCGGCCTGCCCCGCGCGGTAGGGCCGGTGTAGCCGGATACCTCCAGGCGGTTCACACGCCCGTGCCGACCCCCCCCCGGCGCTGCGGACGGTCGTCGCCTCGCCCATGTCTCCCGCGGAAGGAAACAGGGCGATGCCGCTCAGCACCATCGCGCGCGGCCGGCCGGGGAAGGTCTTCACCAGCATCTCGGTCCGCGCGCCGAAGGCCCCCTCGGCAGCGACGCGTTCGACGGGTTCGGCCGCCACCTGGCCTTCCCAGTCCTGTTCATGGCCGAACGCTATCATGTTTCAGCACGAGGTTTGTCCGGCCAAGAGCCTTGCACTATGATGCGACAACCATGGCAGACAACGGCACCCGGCCGCTGGCGCGCTTCACGGTGCTCGACCTCACCCGGGCGCGGGCGGGCCCGACGTGTGTCCGGCAGCTCGTCGACTGGGGCGCCCGGGCGATCAAGATCGAGATGCCCGGCGGACGCACGGGCGACGGCATGGGCGGCAATCGCCACGGGTTCGACTTCCAGAACCTGCACCGCGGGAAGAAAGCCCTGACGCTGAACCTCCGCGAGCCCGCAGGGGTGGCCATCTTCAAGCGGCTGGTGCGGGACGCCGACATCGTGGTCGAGAACTACCGGCCGGACGTCAAGCGGCGCCTGGGCATCGACTACGAGAGCCTGCGCCCGATCAATCCGCGCCTCATCTACGGCAGCATCTCCGGCTTCGGGCAGAGCGGGCCGTATCGCGATCGGCCCGGGGTCGATCAGATCGCGCAGGGGATGGGGGGCCTGATGTCCATCACCGGCATTCCGGGCCAGGGGCCGGTGCGCGTGGGCATTCCCATTGCCGACCTGTGCGCGGGGATCCTGCTCGCCCAGGGCATCCTGGTGGCGCTCCTCGAGCGGGAGGTCACCGGCGAAGGCAAGTGGGTGCACACCTCGTTGCTGGAGGCGATGCTGGGCATGCTCGACTTCCAGGCGGCACGCTGGCTGATGAGCGGGGAGATCCCACCCCAGGCGGGGAACAACCATCCGACGGGGATTCCCACCGGCGTCTTTGAGACGAAGGACGGCCACATCAACATCGCCGCGGCCGGCGACGAGATCTACGACCGGTTCTGCCGCGCCCTCGAGCGCCCGGATCTTCGCACCGATCCGCGATTCGCCACCGCCAGGGCGCGCTCCGCCAATCGCGACGTGCTGATGGAGGTCCTCCTGCCGGTCACCCGGCAGAAGGCCAGCGCGGAGTGGGTCAGGATCCTGAACGACGCGGGCGTGCCCTGCGGGCCGATCTATCGGGTCGACGAGGCCTTCGCCGATCCCCAGGTGCGACATCTGGAGATGGCGCAACCCGTGCGCTCGCCGGTGCTGGGTGATCTCACCATCCTCGGGCACCCGGTCTCGCACGGTGAGCGGCGCCCCCCGATCCGCGCCGCGGCTCCGGAGCTGGGGCAGGACAACGAGGAGGTCCTCACGTCCATCGGCTACACCAAGGAGCAGATCGCCGACCTGGCGCACCGCGGGGTCATCTGAGAGTCTGACTCGAAAGGGCAGCCGACCTCTCAAAGGGGACTCGGCCTGGCGCAAGCCCGATTGAACGAGCTGCGCGCGCTGCCAGTCGTGAACACGTAAGTGAGGGGGGACTCCGGTGAGCCAACAGGCGGCCGATCTCAATAACTATCGCACGATCCTAGCCAACTCCGTGGTCTTCCAGGGCTTGAGGCCCACCGACCTCGATCCAGTGCTCTCGTCGTCCGATGTCATCGCGCGGAAGCCCGGGGAGCTCATTCTGTCGGAAGGCACCCCGG
This sequence comes from Candidatus Methylomirabilota bacterium, assembly GCA_036001065.1. Classification (NCBI taxonomy): domain Bacteria; phylum Methylomirabilota (SeqCode); species Candidatus Methylomirabilota bacterium. The sequence goes on along the minus strand of DASYUQ010000138.1, from coordinate 10,512 downwards.
GAGACGGCCTTTATATCGTCCTTGAGGGGGAGATCGAGATCTTCCTGCCCGAGCGAGCGGCAAGCGGGGCGCATCGGCCCACTCGAGTCCGCCTCAACCGCCTGGGCCCGGGGCGCTGTCTGGGCGAGTACGGCGTCATCGACGATCAACCGAGCTCGGCGTCGGCCGCAGCACTGACACCCGCGAGACTTTGCTTCCTTCCCAAGGCCGAGTTTCGCAGACTCGTCGAACGACACGATCGCGTCGCCCGCATCGTGTACGCCAACCTGCTCCGCTATCTCGTCAGCCGGCTACGCGGCAAAGACAAAGAGCTCGATATCATTGTCCTCGACGACAAGCCCTAGTGCCGTTCCAACTATTCGCGCCTAGGAAGGCACCGTGTACGTCGTTCGTGGACAGATTTAGTATCAACAAGTTGGAACGGCACTAGGCTTTCCTACGGTGGTGCGTCCGCGGGCGCATAGGTTTGCCGACGTGTCGACGGTGCGTCACGAGTCTCTAGAAAGGAGCTCATCATGCCACGCGTCGCTCCGATCACCGGCAAGTCCGACGTGTCCGCCGAGCACCACGCCGTCGTCGACGCGGTGGTGAACGTGTTCGGCGGCGTGCGGGGGCCGTTCAGCATGCTGCTCCACAGCCCGAAGCTGGCGGAGCGGGTGCTCCCCTTGGTCACCTTCTTCCGCGACGAGAGCATCGTCGAGCCGAAGCTCCGCTCGGTCGCCATCCTGACCGCCGTGCGCGAGCGCGAGGCGGCGTACGTGTGGGCGGCCCAGGTCGGCGCGGCACGGCGCATCGACCTGCGCGAGGAGGTCATCGATCTCATCCGGGCGAAGGGCGACCCGGGCAAGCTCCCCGCGGAAGAGCGGGAGATCGTGACCTACGTTCGGCAGCTGATGCGCACGAACCGCGTCGACCAGGCGGTCTTCGACGCGCTCCAGAAGCGATACGGCGTGCAGTGGCTGGTCGAGCTGACGGCGGCCGCGAACTACTTCGCGCTCCTGTCGGGCGTCGTCAACGCGTTCGAGGTTACGGCGCCACCGGACGGCGACAAGCTGCCGGTGTAGCCCACGGGAGCTTCAGCACGCATGAGCGCCGGACCCGTTCCTGATTTCCTCTACGGCACCGCCTGGAAGGAAGACCGGACCCCGGCCCTCACCGAGCTCGCGCTCCGAATGGGCTTCCGAGGCATCGACACCGCCAACCAGCGGCGGCACTACTTCGAGGCCGGAGTCGGTCAGGGGCTCGCCGCGGCCTACCGTGCGGGCGTGGTCACGCGGGCGGACCTGTTCTTACAAACGAAGTTCACCTACCAGGGCGGTCAGGACCACCGGCTGCCCTATGACCCATCGGCCGACCTGGCCACGCAGGTCGCCCAATCGATGGCTAGCTCGCTCGAGCACCTCGGGACTGACCACGTCGACAACTACGTGCTGCACGGGCCCGCCTCCGGCCACGGCTGGACCGACGACGACGCCGAGGTCTGGGCTGCGATGGTGAACGAGCGCGACGCCGGCCGCACGCGGTTTCTCGGCGTGAGCAACATCTCCCTGCGGCACCTCGAGCAGATGGCTGTGGCCGGCGCCGTGACCCCTCATTTTGTCCAGAACCGCTGCTTCGCCCGCCTCGGCTGGGACCGCGATGTTCGATCTTTCTGCATGGAGCGAAAGATCGTCTACCAGGGCTTCTCACTGCTCACCGCCAACCCGGAGGTGCTGCGCCACCGGCTGGTCGCCGGCATCGCCGCGCGCGGCGGGGCTACGCCGGCTCAGGTTGTGTTCCGCTTCGCGCAGGCGGTCGGGATGCTGCCGCTGACCGGCACCTCCGACGCCCAGCACATGAAGCAGGATCTGGCCAGCCACGACCTGGCGCTCTCCGCCGACGAGGTGCGGGCGATCGAGTCGCTGGCCCGCTGACGGCGCGTTCGGACGTCGCGAAGCTCAAACGGCACGGAGATCGCCTGATCGCGGAGGACCACACCCTGCGCGGCGAGCATGCCCCCCGGATGGCGGTGCACCGGAACGGCAGCGGACCGGACGTTGTCCTCTTTCACGGTGGCATGGGATCGTGGAAGCCACCTCGGCGCCTGTCGCGCGCGAGACCACCGGCGCGGCGTACCTCGACCTCGTGTACGGTCTGTTCGTCGAGATGTTCCCGGGCAATGCCCCGCTGCGGTTTGCCGGGTTCTCGTTCGGCGGGGCCATCGCCGCGAACCTCGCCAGGCGGCTCGCCCCGCGGGTGACGCACCTGTGCCTGGTCTCACCCGGCGGCTTCCCGCCGCGCCGCTTTGGCGACCGGCCGACCCGGAGCTACAAGGAGGCCGAGGACGACGAGGGGCTCTTGACCAGCGCCGCGTTCGCGAGTAGGAAGCGGGTAGCTCGAGGACAAGGAGGAGCTCATGATCTACGAAGTTCGTACGTACACCCTCCGCACCGGCGCCGTGGCGGAATTCGAAGACCGCTTTGCCAAGCGGAAGCCGCTGCGGGAAAAGCACTCCCAGTTGGGAGGCTTCTGGCACACCGACTTCGGCCCACTCAATCAGGTCATCCACGCCTGGCCTTACGAAGATCTGAAAGAGCGCACGGCGGTGCGCGAGGCCATGACGAAGGACGCCGCGCTCCAGCAACTCCCCGGCGGGCGGGACCTGATCGTGGAGCAGCAGTCCGACATCATGATCCCCGCTCCGTTCATGCAGCCGCTGGGCAGCCGCGACTTCGGCACCGGGAACTTCTACGAGATGCGGATCTACACCTACGCACCGGGCGACCTCCCGGCGGTGCTGGATGCTTGGGCCAAGGCCGTTCCTGCCCGTGAGAAGCTCTCGCCCCTGGCAGCCTGCTGGACCAGCGAAATCGGGGGACTGAACAAGTTCGTGCACGTCTGGGTCTACAAGGACTCCAACGAGCGCACGCGCATCCGGGAGGAATCCCGCAAGGGTGGCCAGTGGCCGCCACAACCCGGGGTGCGGCCGATCCGGCAGGAAAACAAGCTGCTGATCCCGGCGCCGTTCTCGCCCCTGCGGTAGTCCGTGACGACAAGTACGACGCAATCGTCCTCGACTGGGCCGAGTGTTGCGGGCAACCGCAGATCGCCGACCTGCCGCGACAGCGCGGCGCGACGACATGACCGGCCGCGACCGACAGGTGGGGACGCGCGTTTACCCATGCGTCACCACGGCAGCGGCCTGATCTGCGCGTTCACGAGGCGCGGAACGCGTTCATGGCCGTCACCAGCGCCGGGGTACCGCCGAAGAGATACGTCACTTCGACGGCTTCCTGGATTTCGGCTTCTGACGCACCAGCGGCGCGGGCGCGGTTGGCAATGTTCGCCACGCTGTCCGGGTGCGACTGGAGGGCGTCTACTTGGCTGGAATGGCACCGTCTCGCAAGATGCGCTCGCGCTGGGCCATGTAGGAGTCGACGAACTCCGGATCACGCTGTTGCAGCGCTTTGATCCACGGCGGCAACGTCGCCTGAGCCATAGGGACCTCCTCTGCCAGGATGAGCGACGAAGGTAGCCCGCTCGTATGCAGGAGGCAAACGGCAAGGCGCTCAGTCCCGCGCCGCCTTGACCACGTGAGGCGCGCCGGCTAGGGTCTGCCCTACATCGCTGAGCGGGAGGAGGAACCCCATAATGGCCCTGACCCTCGCGGAAGCCAATCAGGTCGTGCAGGCAACGTTGGACAAGGCCAAGGAGATGAACATCCGGATCAGCGTGGCGGTGTGCGACGCCGGGGGGCGGTTGATGGCCTTCAATCGCATGGATGGCGCGATCTGGGCCAGTGCCTATGGTTGCCAGGGCAAAGCCATCGCCTCGGCAGCCTTCGCGCGGCCCAGCGGTGAGCTTGCCGAGAGAGCAGGGAGTCCGATCATCCAGGGCATTGCCGCGGCTGAGGGCGGGCACATGATTCCGAGCCAAGGCGCGGTGCCCATCATCCGCAAAGGCGTGCTGGAAGGTGCGTGTGGCGTTGGGGGTGGTACCGCGCAGCAAGACGAGGATTGTGCGCACGCGGGGGTCGCGAAGCTCTAGCGCCTCGGGCCTGGCGTGCCCTAGTAATACACCGCCCGTCCGGCGCCCCCCGTCGCCACGACGAGCTCGCCGCTGACGGCCCAGGCCTTGTCCGAAGCCAGGAATGCCGCGACGTAGGCAATCTCCGCCGCGTCCACCATGCGGCCGATGGCGTTGCCACGCGGAGCATCGGGGGCAAAGTCGCGTCGCTCGACCTCCTCGGGGGCGATGCGCAGCTCGGCGGCCCGGGCGGCCAGCAAGCGCGGGGTGCGCTCCGTGCGAGTCTGGCCCGGGTGGATGCAGTTGACCGTGATCCCGAAACGGCCCAGCTGGACGGCCAGGGTCTTGGTGAAGTGCACGAGGGAGGTGTTGCGCGCCCCGCCGCTGAGATTCCCAGCGTTGCGCGCATTGGTCCCGCTGATATTGATGATGCGACCCCACCCCTGCTCCTTCATGTAGGGGATGGCCGCGCGGGCGCAGCGCAAGGCCCCCACGTACTTCACGTTGAAGTCGTGCAGCAGGTCCTCGTCGACGACAGTTTCGATGGGACCGGTTGCGGAAGCCGAGCCTCCCGGCGGCGAGCCGCTATTCACTAGAATGTGCAGCCCGCCGAGCTGCGCGGCCGCCTGGGCCACCGTCGCGTCCACCTGCTCCTTGCTGGTGACATCGGCCACCAGAGGGATGATGCGCCGCCCGGTTTCGGCGGCCAGTTCCCGCGCCGTCGCTTCGAGCTGCGCCTTCGTGCGAGCCACGATCGCGACATCCACCCCTTCACGGGCCAGCTCCCGCGCGATGGCTTTGCCAATGCCCAGGCTACCCCCGGTCACGATCGCCCGTTTGCCTTGGAGCCCCAGGTCCATTGCGTGACCTCCCAGCCTGTTGTCTGTGCAGGTTCAGAATCGCGGACAAGATTCTATCGCGCAGCCTCGGCCTACTCGAGCGCGAATATCCGCGCGGCGTTCTGCGCGGGCGGAGACACTTCGCGGCGGCGTCGCGGCTTCTTCGTCGAGCTCGACGTGCCGCGGTACGTGGCGCGGGCCGTGGAACTGGCGGCGTCCGCGGGCGTCGATCCGCCGAGCTGAATCGGGAGCTCGAGTGGCCCAGACGCGCTCGGACGATCACACACCCAGCGTGCCCAGGAACTGCAGCGAGCCGAAGGCGGTGAGCCACAGCACCGAACCGGTGTGGACCATCACGTACCAGCCCAGGATGAGCGTCTCCATCTCGAGCGCCCACGAGGTGAGGAGGTCGGCGGACCACTGGAAGCGGAAGCTGCGGACCCGGAAGGCGGCGAAGGTCAATGGGCCTAGAAGAGCGGGCTGTTCGATTCGAGACCGAGCATCGTGCGCCCCACCGCCTCGTAGTTCACGAATTGCAGTTGATTGTGGCGGGTGACGGTCTCGGCATCGCGCGCGCAGCGCTCCAGCGGGCTGCTGGTAAAGATCGACGTGGTGCCGGCCGTGGCGCACACGATGTGCGTGGCCTTGGCGGCGTTCTGGGCAGCGTGAGTCATGGCCATTCGGAGATCGGAGCGCTGCCGCTCCGTGACGAATTCTCCCGCGAGCACGGTCTCCCACATCTGCTGGACGGTGTCGAACAAGAACGCCCGGCCCGAGCGCAGCAGCGCCTCGGCTTCACCGAGTCTGGCCTGCACCATCGGCCGGTCGCGCAGCAGCTCGGACGATGAGCGCGGCACCTTGACCTGAGCGAGCTCGACGAACTGGTCGATGGCGGCGCGAGCCACACCGAGCCCGACGCAGCAGAAGCCGCAGCCCGCGAGATCGAAGCCGTGCATGCGGTTCATTGGCCCGGTGACGCGCGCCCGCCGATCCAGCGCGGAGAACGTGTGCTCCTCGGGTACGAACAGGTCTTCGACTTCGATGTCGTGGCTGCCCGTGCCCCGCATGCCGCTGACGTTCCAGGTGTCGATGATGCGTGCCTGCGACTTTGGATAGAAATAGGCGATCAGCACGTCCTGGTCGCCATTGGGCCGCAGCCGGGGCGCGTCACCGTCGAAGACCTTGCAGGCGCCGTGGAGCAGGAAGGAGTGCATGCAGCCACTGGCAAAGAACCAGTGCCCGGTGACGCGGTAGCCGCCCGACACGGCGACGGCCCGGCCCCGCGAGTTCGCCGACCCTGCCGAGACGCCTACCGGATCGCTGTGGAACAGCTTGCGGCGTACGTCGGGCTCGAACTGGGCGCTCTGGCGGAAACTGTTGATCCCCATCGCCAGGCACCAACCCGTCGAGCCGTCGGCCCGCGCCACTTCCTCGATCACGCGGAGTGTCGTGAGGATGTCGGCGCCGAGACCGCCCTCGGCCTCCGACAGCGCGACCTTGAACAACCGGGCGTTGGCGATTTCCATGACGAGATCGGGGGGCAGCTGCCGCGCGGCCTCGATCTCGTCGGCCCGTTCGCGGATGCGGGGCGCGAGCGCGCGGGCAATTTCAACCGGGGTGGTGGCTGCCCGGGCGGTGTCGGTGATCATGGCTTTGCCTATGATACCCTCGCGTCGATGATTCAGGTTCGCCGCCTAGGGCCGCAGATCGGCGCCGAGATCCACGGCGTGGACGTCAAGACGCTCGCCGACGCGAGGTTCGCCGCGATCTATCGAGCGTGGCTCGACTACAACGTCGTCGTGGTGCCGGGCCAGGAGCTCCAGATCGAGGACTTCCTGCGCTACAGCCGCCGCTTCGGGGTCGTGCACCCGCACCCGTCGAAGATGACGCGGCACCCGGACCATCCCGAGATCACCCTGCTGGGCGTCGACAAGTTCGGGCCGGATGGCAAGCTCGACCTGGCGATCTATCGACGTGGCGCCGAAGGATGGCATACCGACGGCGCGTACGATCAAGAACCATTCAAGGCGACCCAGCTCTATGCGCTCGCCGTTCCGAGCACCGGCGGCTTGAACGGAGCCTTCACCTACGGCGGCCGCCGGAAGGCGACGGCGCTGCTCAACGAGGAGGACCGCGGCTGGAAGCCGGTCTTCCATCCGATCATCCGCACGCATCCCGAGACGGGGCGCAAGGCGCTCTACTTCGATCCCGGCAAAATCTTGAAGATCGAGGGCGTCGAAGAGCAAGAGAGCGACGCGCTCATCGAGGAGTTGACCGGCTACATGATCCAGCCTGGTGCCGAGTACCGCCACCGATGGCGCAAGGGCGACATCGTCATCTGGGACAATCGCTGCTCGTACCACCAGGCGGCCGGTGACTACCCGCCGGAGGAAGACCGCATCCATTGGCGCGTCTCGATCAAGGAGCGCTCATGAGGGTCGCGACCTGGCGCGGCAGCGCTCGCTTCACGATCGACGAGGCTGCCGAGCCCGTCCCGGGGCCCGGGCAGGTCGTCGTCGCCGTTCACGCGGCCGGCATCTGTGGCACGGACATCCACGCCACCCAAGGGCTGTTCCCGTGGTCGCCGCCGCTCGTCCTCGGCCACGAGTACACGGGCGTCGTGCGTGCGGTCGGCCGCGGCGTGCCGAAGCGCCTCGTCGGCCGCGCGGTGGCGTGCGAGCCGTCGTACGGCTGCGGCAAGTGCGCCGAATGCGACGCCGGACGCGTCACCCAGTGCCGGGGCCTGATCCGCATCGGCGGCTTCGCCGAGCGCGTGGCGCTGCCCGCGCGCTGCGTGCATCCGCTGCCGCGCGGCCTCGATCCCGTCACGGCCGCGCTGACCGAGCCCGCCGCCTGCTGTCTCGCGGGGCTCGAGAGGTTTCCGATGGCGCGCGGCGCCACCGTGCTCGTCATCGGGGGCGGCATCATGGGGCTGCTCACGATGGTGTTGGCGCGCCGGCGCGGCGCGCGGCGCCTGATCCTGTCGGATCCCATCGAGGAGCGCCGCACGATCGCGAAGAAGCTCGGGGCGCACGCGGTGATCGATCCGGCCAAAGAGAACCTGCGCGAGCGGGTGATGGCGCTCACGAGCGAGCGCGGCGCCGACCTCGTCTGCGAGGCGGTGGGCAAGCCGGAGCTGGTCGCCGAGGCCATGACGCTCGTCAAGCCGGCCGGCGTCCTGCAGCTCGTCGGCGTGAGCCCCAAGAACAGCGAGGTTCCGCTGAGCCTCTGGGACGTCCACTACCGCGAGATCAGGATCGGCGGCGCGTTCGGCCGCGGCACCGCCTTCCGCCGCGCGCTGGCGCTGATGCCCACGCTGGGCGTCGGCCGGCTGATCACGGCGCGCTTCCCGCTCGCGCGCACCGCCGAGGCGTTCGCTCACGCGTCGGCAGCGCGAGGCGCGAAGACCGTGATCATGCCGAATCAGTAGAGGTCTCAGCCCTCAGCCCTTCCTATCACGCGTATCCTGGCGGCGGCACGAACGCCTGGAACTCGCGCTCGAGCAGCCGCGCGAACGCGAGGCAGCTCAGATCACCGTACTGCGGTCCGACGATCTGCACGCCGACTGGAAGCCCCGCCGGCGTGAACCCGCAGGGGGCGGCCGTCGATGGCAGATAGCAGGCGCCGGTGTAGCCGGCCCAGAACAGGTGGTCGGTCACCGGCACGCGCTTGCCGTTCACCATCAGCGTGCGCTCGTGGCGCTCGCCTTGCTGGTCGTGCGGGAAGGCGGCGGTGCCGGCGACGGGACAGAGCAGCAGATCGTAGGTCGCGAAGAACTCGGCCCAGGCCAGCCGCATGCGGTGGCGCGCTTCGTTGGCGGCCAGCCAGTCGCGGTGTGACAGCACGGCCGCGCGCGTCGCCCGCGCGTAGTAGCTCTCGTCGTCGGGCGGGAGAGCGCGCGCGATCCCGAGGTTCTTCTCGAAGTCGGCGTCGCTCTGGCGGTCCGACGTCGCGGCGCGCAGGAGCCGGGTGTAGACGCGGAACGCCTCGCCCGTATCGATGGCCGGGCGCGCGCGATCGTCGACCTTCACGTTCTGTCGGCCCAGGAAGTCGGCCAGCGCCTGAAGCCGATCCTGCACCTGGCGATCAACGGGCAGCGCGGGCGCGTCGAGCATCAGCGCCACCTTGAAGTCACGCAGGCGCTTCTGCCGCGGCGGCCGCAGCCGCAACTGCCACCCCGCGGCCTCGATCGCGTCCGGCCCGGCCATGACGGACAGCGCGAGGGCGAGATCCTCGGCGCTGCGGGCCAGCGGTCCCACGACGTCCATGTCGACCGGCGCCGTCTGCCAGGGGAGCGCCTGGCCGTGTCGGGGCACGATGCCCCACGTCGGCTTGTGGCCGTACACGCCGCAGAAGTGCGCCGGGTTGCGGATCGACGAGCCGATGTCGCTGCCGGCCTCGAGCGCCGTGAGCCCGGCGGCCAGCGCCGCCGCCGCGCCGCCGGACGATCCGCCGGGCGCGCGCGCGACGTCCCACGGATTGTTCGTCGTGCCGTAGATCGCGTTGAAGCTCTGCCAGTCGGCGAGATACGCCGGCACGTTCGTCTTGCCGAAGAGCACGACGCCGGCGCCGAGCAAGCGAGCCACGGCGAGCGCATTCTTCGTCGCGATGTTGTTCTTGAAGGTCGGCACACCCCACGTCGTGGGCAGGCCCGCGACGTCGTACGACTCCTTGATGGTCATGGCCACGCCGTGCAGCGGCCCCCACACGTCGCCGCGGGACAGCGCGCGATCGGCCGCTCGCGCTCGCGTGCGCGCGCGGTCGAAATCGCGGACGACGATGGCGTTCAGCGCGCCGTCGTATTTCTCGATACGCGCGAGATAGAGATCGAGCAGCTCGAGGCAGCCCATCTTCTTCTTCTTGATGTCGGCGGCGAGCTGCTTGGCGGAACGGAACGGGACGTCGAGCATCGTGGCGCCTCCGGCAGGGACCGGCTCTTCTCTCCCCGCGCGGTAGTATACGCTGACCACACTTGACCCTGCCCTGGCCTCGGGCTAGCCTACGGCACTCCTTGCAGCGGTGCGACCGACCCCCCGAGTGGAGGCGCTGACATGAGGCATCTCTGCCTGCTGGCCGTCTTTCTGATCCTGATCGCCGCCGCATCGACGGTGATGCCGTTCTCGCCACCGGCCGTGGCCGCGGCCAAGGGCCAGCTGGTCCTCGCCTGGCATGCCGGCTTCGCGTCCCGCTGGCTGGACCCCCAGGAGCACGACGGTACCGCCACGCCGGACAACTTCTTCACGGCGCTGCACGACGCCCTGATCAAGAACCAGGGCACCGCGCTCTACGACCATCCCGCCCTGGCCGAGCGTTTCACGGTCGCCGCGGACGCCAAGAGCGCCACGTTCACGCTGCGGAAGGGGATCAAGTTCCACAACGGCGAGCCGGTCACCCCGCAAGACGTCAAGTTCAGCTACGAGAACTACCGGGGCGCCAAGGCCGACGTCTTCAAGAAGAAGACCGAGCGCGTCGAGATCGTGGACGACCGCACGATCCGCTTCCACTTCAAGGAGCCCTTCCTCGACTTCGGGGCCGCTCGCTGCGGGAGCGCGTGCAGCACCTCCTCCGCGCCGTCCGCATCCCCTCGCCCGAGTGGCGGATGCGCGAATATCCCCACCAGATGAGCGGCGGCATGCGCCAGCGCATCGTCGGGGCGATCGCGCTGGCC